>JAZSRU010000124.1:0-4462 GCA_045538635.1 Victivallaceae bacterium | reverse complement strand
CAAAGGCAAATTTGCTACACAGGTTCACTTCTTCGGTTATGAAGGCCGGTGCGCAGCTCCCTCAAACTTCGACGCCGCCTACTGCTACAGCCTCGGTTTCAATGTAGCCGCCCTCATCGGCGCAGGCAAAACAGGTTATATGTCCAGCGTCCGCAACAATATCAAAAAATCTGACGAATGGATCGCCGGCGGTATTCCGATCACTATGATGATGAATATCGACCGCCGTCATGGTCACGACAAACCCGTTATCAAAAAAGCTCTCGTCGAACTCGACGGCAAACCTTTCGCATTCTTTGCCGCCAACCGCGACAAATGGGCTATCGAAACCGCTTATGTCTATCCCGGTCCCATCCAGTATTTCGGTCCCTCCGAAGTTTGTGACCTAGTCAGCAAAACTCTCACTTGCGAAAAAGCATAAGGTTTTCAATCATGGCTGAAAATTCTATCGATGTCCGTTATGTGGCAGATCTCGCCCGTCTGAAGTTAGACGGGGCGCAGATCGAAAAATTACAGAAAGATATGGAGTCCATTCTCTCCTATATCAGCGAACTCAATGAACTTGATGTCAGCGCCATCGAACCGACCGCTCACGCCGCACCCATGACCAATGTCATCCGCGACGACGAAACGGCCGAACCGTACGGCAGAGTACTCCTCGATAACGCACCTGAACTCGTCAAGTCCGAAACAATCAAGCTGCCGCGGGTCCTCCCCGGAGAAGGGAGCAACTGATATGGATTTTCAGCATTCAACTATTCATGAACTCGCAGAACTCCTTGCCGCCGGCAAGGTAACTGCAGTTCAGCTCCTTGACGGATTCCTCGGTCGCATTGACGCTCTGGACGGCAAAATCGGTGCTTTCATCCGCATCGACCGCGATTCAGCACGCAAAGCGGCAGAGGAATCCGACAAACGCCGCGCCGCCGGGAATCCACTCTCTCCCTATGACGGTATTCTAATCGGCATCAAAGACTGTATCAGTGTCAAAGATGATTATATCTCTTCTGCTTCACAGATACTCTCAAATGTCATCTCTCCATATGATTCAACTGTTGTTGAACGATTGAAAGCCAAAGGTTTCATCCCGTTCGGCAGATTGAATATGGATGAGTTCGCCATGGGCAGCTCATGCGAAAACAGTTCCTTCCTCAAAACTCACAATCCGTTTGATCCCGATTGCGTTCCCGGAGGTTCTTCCGGCGGTTCAGCCGCTGCTGTTGCCGCCCGTTTTGTCCCCGCGGCACTCGGTTCAGATACCGGCGGTTCCATCCGCCAGCCCGCCGCATTCTGCGGTATTGTCGGACTCAAACCGACATACGGGCTTGTTTCCAGAAACGGTCTGGTCGCATTCGCCTCCAGTCTGGATCAGATCGGACCGATGACCCAGGATGTCGAAGACAGTGCAATCATTCTTGAATGCATCGCCGGCAAAGACAAAATGGATTCAACCTCTCTTCCCGTTGAACCACAGGAGTATGTCAAAGCTGTTAAAAATGCCCCCGCTGACCTCAAAGGCATCAAAGTCGGTATTCCCAAACAATACTTTGAAGCTCCCGGCATGAGTGATGTTATGAGAAAAGCCTGCGATGATTCTCTCAAACTTCTGAAAGACCTCGGCGCAGAACTTGTTGAAGTCGATATGCCGCATACAAAATATGCCGTTGCAGTTTACTACATCATCGCCACCGCAGAAGCAAGCGCAAATCTTGCGCGTTTTGACGGTATCCGTTACGGACAGCGTGTCCCTGACAAAGATCTGCTTGAAACCTATCTCGAAAGCCGCGGTCAGGGCTTCGGCGAGGAAGTTCAGCGCCGTATTCTGCTCGGCACTTATGTTCTTTCCAGCGGTTACTATGATGCATATTATCTCAAGGCTCAGAAAGTCCGTACCCTCATCCGTCAGGACTTCACTGAAGCCGCCAAAAAATGTGATGTCATCTTTACTCCGGTAACTCCGGATGTCGCATTTAAATTCGGTGCCAAGAGTGATCCTTTGAGCATGTATCTCTCTGATATTTTCACTATTGCATTGAATCTGTCAGGCAACTGCGGTATCAGCGTTCCGTACGGTATTGATGAAGTCAGCAAACTGCCTGTCGGTATGCAGTTTATTGCACCCGCTCTGGAAGAAGCAAAACTTCTCTCCATTGCTGCTGTTTTTGAGAAAAACCGTACCTGCAAAAATATTTTCCCTGAACTTGCCTGAGCATTTCAGTTGAAATTGGGCGCGGAGCGGAAAAACTCCGCGCTGTAATTTAATATCAAGGATGAAAAATGAGTTTTACTGACGGATTGAGTCGTCTGCGTGACACACTCGGATTGACCCGCAAAACCAAAACCCGCATTGTCGGAGACCTGCTGACCAAAGTAAATCTGCCGTCAATGATGGGCAGACGCGATGCCGCCTATGATATGGCATTCAAATTGTCGCGCATGGATATTTTTTCAAAAGACGAATCAACTCAATCAAAAATATGCCTGAATATGATGGGTATCCTCGATCTCTGCATTCAGGATACCAATGCAATAATCAACATCCTATCCAATCCGGATACAGTCAGCCGTGAAGAACAATATCTTTTTCTGCAGCAGAATCTGCGCAATTTTCTCGGCATCTGGGCGCGAATGATCCGCGCCAGAGAATATATGCAGAAAAGCAGCAATATCTCTGCGCTGCCCAAAGGCGCTGATTCTCTGCTCCGGGAAGAAAATATGTTGGAAAATTTTGAAATACCGCTGGTCAACAGAATAAAATTCATCTTTGAAGATGCACAATCACGCGTATTGCGTTATCGCGGATATATGACCAAAAGCTTCAGCAAACCATACGCTGAACGGTATAATAAATCATTTACAGAATATTCAAAATCTCTGCCTGAATACTGCGAAAAATTTTAAAATCTTACTTTTTCTGACATTCCGGACATACACCACGGAAATTCACATGGATTTCATCTATCTTAAATGCCGGATCAATTGCTGGCAGGTATCTGTGCGGTGCAAAAAAGAAATCATGAACACAGCCGCATACTTTACATTTAAAATGGGCATGCGGAGCAACATCCGCATCATAACGCATCTCTCCATCCTCAATTATAACCTCTTGAACAGCAGCATGTTCTGCAAATATCTTGAGCGTATTGTAAACTGTAGTACGCGACAGCGTAGGATTTTCAGGCGCAAGAGCCTGATAAATCATCTCTGCCGTAGGATGATTGCGTTTTTCATCAAGATAACGGTAAATGGCAAGGCGATGCGCGGAGGGGCGTATTGAGTATGTCTTCAATTTTTCGGCAATTCTCTGCAT
The DNA here is from genome assembly GCA_045538635.1 of Victivallaceae bacterium. Taxonomy (GTDB): domain Bacteria; phylum Verrucomicrobiota; class Lentisphaeria; order Victivallales; family Victivallaceae; genus RGIG5270. Next base: position 1,152 of record JAZSRU010000124.1, on the reverse strand, counting down.
AATACAGCCTCCATTTATCAAAGAACAGAATGGGAACGGAAACCGCAGCTTCCGTCCCCATTGATATAATTATTTATTGAAATAGCGTTTCAGCAAACCGGCAAAAGCTGCGCCATGGCGTGCTTCATCTTTGCACATTTCATGAACGGTATCATGAATTGCATCCAGACCGAGTTCTTTAGCGCGCTTGGCAAGCATGAGTTTACCTTCGCAGGCACCGCCTTCGGCTTCAACGCGGACGGCGAGGTTTGTCTTGGTGCAGGGAGCGACACATTCGCCGAGGAGTTCTGCAAATTTTGCAGCATGTTCAGCTTCTTCAAAAGCGATGCGTTTGTAAGCTTCAGCAACTTCGGGATAACCTTCGCGGTCAGCCTGACGGCTCATTGCGAGATACATGCCGACTTCGGTGCATTCACCGGTAAAGTTTGCACGCAAGCCTTCAACAATTTGCATATCGACATCTTTGGCAACGCCGATGCGGTGTTCATCCGCCCATGCGATAGCATCTGATTCAACTTTTTCGATGAATTTGGCAGCGGGAGCTTTGCACTGGGGGCAGTTTGCGGGAGCTTCATCACCTTCATGGACATAACCACAGATAGTACAGACAAATTTTTTCATTTTCAAATCCTTTCTTTAAAGTTATTTTTTATTGACAACATTTTTTGTTGTAATCATTACAATATTGAATTTAATACAATTTTCTGAAAATGCAAGTGATTTTTATAATTTTTTTCAATTTTTTTTAAAACGCTATGTTCCCATTGTAGGTAGATATGGAATTTTGGGAGTTTAAAGATTAAAAAACAAGGCTCTGTCCTAAACATTGACTGAGTTTTTATTGCAAGGGGGGCTAATTGCGCCCCCCTGCTCCCCCGCAAGGGGGTGTCCCTCCCCGCTTTGTTACGGCATCCGCCGTCGCTAAAGCTATGGCGGGACAAATAGCCGTGAATGTCAACGGCTGGGTGGTGTCAAGCATTATTTGCGGTGAAGTATTTGCTTCCTCCTTCCTCTTTTTTGAGGAATGATGAAGCAAATCTTTCACCGCGATTAGCCATAATTGGGGTATTGCCGTATTTTGCTTGCGCAAAATACTATACCCCAAACCCCTCAACTTTTTTCAAATTATCAGTCAATGTTTAGTACAGAGCC
>JAZSRU010000030.1:0-23893 GCA_045538635.1 Victivallaceae bacterium | reverse complement strand
AGAAACGTTGCTGAAAATGTAATTAAGAAACGCGGCAACTAAAACTTTACGTTTCACTTGCAAAAAAATAAAAAATAATATAAAATAAAAAAGTAAAAAAATAAAAGGAGATTTTTAAATTATGGCAAAGGAAAAATTTGTACGTACTAAACCCCATGTAAATATTGGTACAATCGGCCACGTTGACCATGGCAAAACCACTCTGACCGCTGCTATCACCATGGCTCTCACCAAAAAATTCGGTGGTGAAGTCCGCAGCTACGCTGAAATCGACAACGCACCCGAAGAACGCGAACGCGGTATTACCATCAATACCTCTCACGTTGAATACCAGACTGCAAACCGTCACTATGCTCACGTCGACTGCCCCGGACACGCTGACTATGTTAAAAACATGATCACCGGTGCTGCTCAGATGGACGGCGCTATCCTCGTTATCGCTGCTACTGACGGTCCTATGGCTCAGACTCGTGAACACGTTCTGTTGGCTCGCCAGGTTGGCGTTCCCGCAATCGTTGTTTTCATGAACAAATGCGACCAGCTCGATGACCCCGAACTGCTCGAACTCGTCGAAATGGAAATCCGTGAGCTCCTCAGCTCTTATGACTTCCCCGGCGATGATATTCCGATCATCAAAGGTTCTGCTCTCAAAGCTGTGGAAGCTGAAGGCAATCCCGATGATCCCGCTTGCGCATGCATCTATGAACTCATGGACGCTGTTGACAGCTACATCCCCGAACCCGCCCGTGATACCGATCAGCCCTTCCTGATGCCGATCGAAGACGTCTTCAGCATTGAAGGTCGTGGTACCGTTGTTACCGGTCGTGTCGAACGCGGTGTTATCAAAGTCAACGACGAAATCGAAATCGTTGGTATCCGTCCCACCACCAAAACCACCGTTACCGGTATCGAAATGTTCCGTAAACTTCTCGATGAAGGTCGCGCTGGTGATAACATCGGTTGCTTGCTCCGCGGTACCAAGAAAGACGACGTCGAACGCGGTCAGGTTCTCGCTAAACCCGGCAGCATCACTCCCCATACTCAGTTCAAGGGCGAAATCTACGTGTTGAGCAAAGAAGAAGGTGGTCGTCACACTCCGTTCTTCACCAACTATCGTCCCCAGTTCTATTTCCGTACCACTGACGTTACCGGTACCATCACTCTGCCCGAAGGCACTGAAATGGTTATGCCCGGCGACAATGTTTCCATCAGCGTCGAACTTATCGCTCCGATCGCTATGGATAAAGGTCTTCGTTTCGCTATCCGTGAAGGCGGTCGTACCGTTGCTTCCGGTCGCGTTTCCGAAATCGTCAAGTAATCGAAAGAGAGCTTGAGTTTTTAGAAAATATTTGTCCCGGACGGTATGAAAAATGCCGCCCGGGATAATTAATAAAATTCGGAGTTTATCATGGCTCGTGAACAAATTACTTTAGAGTGTACCGAATGCAAACGTCGTAACTATACTACGATGAAGGAAAAACGCAACACTCCTGATCGTATCGAAAAAAGCAAATACTGCCCCTTCGAACGCAAGCATACGATTCACAAAGAAACCCGCTGAGAGAGTATTTTTTTGCGGGCAGCACCGCAAGGTGCAATTGCCGGTATTCCGTCATTCAGCATTTTGCTGAAACAGAAATCGTTATCAATATGACGGAACGCCGGATCAGATCGGAGGAAACTCCGATTCCGGATAGGAGTGTAGCTCAGTTGGCTAGAGCAGCGGTCTCCAAAACCGCAGGTCGTGAGTTCGAGCCTCACCGCTCCTGCCATTTTTTAATGGAAATTCAATCTTGAAAGAGATAGTTATATGGCTAACGAAAATAAAAAAAGCAATGCATCGTTTATTGATGCTTTTGACCGCATGATGGGTAAGGTCCGCCACTTTTTTGTTGAAACTGTGGAGGAAATGAAACGTTGTACATGGCCTTCAAAAGCAAATCTGATTGAATCAACATTGCTGGTTATTGTTGCTATGTTCGGGCTTGCTGTTTTCGTTGCTGTTGTAGATATTATTGCCAGATATTTTGTCAAGTTTATTACAACCGGAACTTTTTAAAAGAGGTTTTTTATATTATGGATATCCCGATGGAAGAAAATAGAACTCAAGGACAGTGGTTTGTTGTTCATACCTTGTCCGGTCACGAAAACAAGGTTCGTGAGAAGATTTTGCGCCAGCTGCAAAATGTGGATTCCATGCCGGTTTATGAAGTCTTTATCCCGACTGAACGTGTTTCTGAGGTTCGTCAGGGTAAACGCACCACCACTACCAGAAAGCTTTTCCCCGGTTATTTGCTCATCCGTATGGATCTCTATGATGCAGAAGGCAATGTGGATGAAAAAGCATGGTATTTTATCCGCAGTACACAAGGTGTGCTCGGGTTCCTCGGCGGCGGCAACAAGCCGATTCCGCTTTCCGGCGCAGAAGCAGAAGAAATGCTGCGTATGAGTCATACCGATGAAGATGTGGTCCGTCCCAAGATCGCATTTGAAGTCGGTGAAGTTGTCCGTATCAAAGACGGCGCATTTGAAAACTTTGAAGGAACTATTCAGGAAATTGATAATGAGCGCGGCAAACTCAAACTCATGGTTTCGATTTTCGGTCGGTCCACTCCCGTTGAATTGGAGTTTTGGCAGGTTGACCGCACTGTTTGAGTGCAGTCAAGACTATTATAAACAATAAGGTACTCAATATGTGGTAGAACTCCTGCCTGTTCGAACCACGATTGAGAAAAAAACGGAGATCAACTATGGCGAAAAAAGTTACAGGCTTGATCCGGTTGCAAATCCCCGCAGGGGCAGCTAATCCCGCTCCCCCCATCGGTCCGGCTCTCGGACAGGCGGGTGTCAACATTATGGATTTCTGTAAGCAGTTCAACGCCGCCACTCAGGCTCAGAGCGGTACAGTTATCCCTGTCGTGATCACGGTCTATCAGGATCGTTCTTTCACTTTTATCTGCAAATCCCCCCCGGCTGCTGTCCTCGTCAAAAAGGCTGCAGGTGTTGCTTCCGCAGCACATAAACCCGGTAAGGAAAAAGCCGGTGTTATCACCCGTGAGCAGATCCGTGAAATCGTCAAGATCAAGAAGGATGACATCAACGCACGCACTGAAGAAGCGGCAATGCGCATTATCGAAGGTACTGCGCGCAGTATGGGAATCGAGGTGACAGAATGAGCTTATCCAAATTGTATAAGTCCCAGATGGCTGCCTTTTCCCGCGACAACAAGTACACACTTGCAGAGGCTATCAACATTCTGAAGTCCATGCCCCATGTCAAATTCGACGAAACCGTTGAATTGGCTATCAAACTTGGCGTGGATACCCGTAAATCAGATCAGACTGTTCGCGGCGCAGTCGCTTTGCCCCGCGGTACCGGTAAATCTGTCAAAGTCGCTGTCGTCGCTGACGGTGCCCAGGCTGAAGAAGCCAAGGCAGCAGGCGCAGATTTTGTCGGCTATGAAGATATCGTTGCCAAAATTAAAGAAAACTGGACTGATTTTGATGTCTTGATCGCAACTCCCGACGCAATGAAGTTGGTTCGTCCCCTCGGACGCCAGCTCGGTCCCAAAGGTTTGATGCCCAATCCCAAAACCGGTACAGTTACCGATTCTGTCGGTGCTGCTGTTGCTGAAGCAAAAGCCGGTCGTGCTGAATTCCGCGCTGATCGTGGCGGATGTGTCCACGTTCCCTGCGGCAAACTTTCCTTTGAAGCCGATGCTCTTCTGGAAAACATCAATGTTGTGATTGATGCTTTGGATAAAGCCAAGCCCGCAACGGCTAAAGGTATCTATTTCATCAGCTGCACTTTGTCTTCCACCATGAGCCCCGGTGTGCGTATTAACACCAAAGAACTTGTGAGGGTGAAATAATGAGAAGTGAAAAACTGCATTTGGTAAACTATATCGGCGGTCTTTTGAAAGATTCCGACTATGTTTATTTCATCTCTTACAGTGGTATTAAAGTAGCGGATATGACCGTTCTGCGCAACAAGCTCGCTGAAGCGGGCGCAGGTGTCCATGTCCTTAAAAACTCCCTTATCAAAAAGGCTGCTGAACTTTCTGAAATCACTGCTCTCGACAGCATTAACTTCACCGACAGCACCGCTCTCGTTTGCGGTACCGGTGATGCCAGTGTTGCTGCCAAGATCATCATGGAATTCGGCAAGACTTGCGACAAGGTCGCTCCCAAAGGCGGATATTTTGAAGGCGTTGCTCTCAACGTTGCAGATGTTGACATGATCGCATCTCTCCCCAGCAAGGAAGTCCTCCGTGCTCAGCTGCTCGGCGTTCTCCAGGCTCCTTCAAGAAATTTGGTCTCGCTGCTTAATGCAAAAGCTGCAAGCATTATCAATGTAATTAATGCTTATAAAGACAAGAAAAATAATTAAGAAACAACCTTTTTAAATGGAGGCATCTAATCATGTCAGAAGAAAACAAAATGGAAGAATTCATCTCTTATGTTGAGAACATGACCGTTCTCGAACTTTCTAAACTCGTCAAAGCTCTCGAAGAACGCCTCGGTGTCAGCGCTGCTGCTCCCGTCGCTGTTGCCGCTGCTCCCGCAGCAGGTGCTGCTGCTCCCGCAGCTGAAGAAAAAACTGACTTTGACGTCATCCTCAAATCCTTTGGCGACAACAAAGTTGCTGTCATCAAAGAAGTCCGCGCTATCACCGGTCTCGGCCTCAAGGAAGCTAAAGACCTCGTCGAAGGCGCTCCCAAAGCAGTCAAAGAAGGCGTTGCTAAAGATGAAGCTGAAAAAATCAAAGCTCAGCTCGAAGGCGCCGGTGCTGCTGTCGAACTCAAGTAAGTTCAATTCAGCCGCTTAACAGCAGGGACCTTCAGATGAAGGTCCTGCTGTTGCAACACTTTCAGCAGCTGGTTTTTTCTGCTGAAAGATGGAGAATGGCGGTGCAGCTGGTTTTTTCTGCACCGTCCGTTTTTCCTTATAAATTTTAAGTCAATTTCAAAGATATTTCATCAAACCACAAAAAAAGTTAAAAAAAATCCTGAAAAAAGTATGATTTTTTCTTTTTTTGTTTTTTTCGTATTCCGGTGAAATTTCTTTGGAGTTGACTTATTTTGTCAAAAGGGTTTGCACTTGTAAAACCTGTTGTCTGAAAAAGTCGTTTAATTTGGAATTCAATCAACATAATATAACCTTTAACGAAACGGTGAAACATGAGTAATCGCATTAGTTTTGGTAAATTGCAGAATGTTCTTGCAGTGCCCGATTTGATCGGTTTGCAGATCGATTCGTATCGCAATTTCCTCCAGCAGGATGTTCCCCCGGCGGAACGCAAAAATCAGGGCCTTCAGGAAGTCTTCAACGAGATTTTCCCCATCGTCAGCTATGACGAAAAGTCTTCTGTCGAATTCGTTTCTTATGAAGTAGGTACTCCCAAAAATGAAGTTGTGGAATGTATCAAAGACGGTAAACTTTATGATGCCCCTCTGTATGTGAATTTTGTCTATAAACGCAATGGTGTGGAAGTACCTGAACGCGTTTATATGGGCGATATTCCGATCATGACCGAAAGCGGTACTTTTATCATCAACGGTGCTGAACGCGTTATTATCAGTCAGCTGCACCGTTCTCCCGGTATCTGTTTTGAAAAGACACGCCACACCTCTGGTCGTACTCTTTATTCTTACAGAATCATTCCTGACCGCGGTTCGTGGATGGATGTTCAGTTTGATGTCAATGACTATATCTATATTTATCTTGACCGCCGTCGCCGCCGCCGCAAGTTTTTGATCACCACTTTCCTGCGTGCAATCGGCTACGAAAGCAACAAAGATATTCTTGAAAATATTTATTCTGTTGAAAAACACAGTATTGCATCTCTGCTTGCCAAACAGGATCTGTCCGGATATTTCACTATTGATGATATCACCAATGAAAATGACATCGTCATCGTTGAAGAACTCGTTCAGTTGACAGCAAATCACCTCCAGCTGATGCAGGATGCGGGTATTTCTGAAGTTGAATTGGCTCATGTCGCAGACGGTGATGATTATATTATCAATTGTCTGCGCAAAGATCCCGCACGCGACGAAGAAGGCGCACTCAAAGAGATTTACCGCCGTATGCGTCCCGGCGATCCTCTCAATCTCGCCAATGCCAGAACTTTGGTCAAACGCCTTTTCTTTGATAACCTGCGTTATGACCTCGGTACTGTCGGCCGTTTCAAAATCAATGAACGCCTCGGTCTGGATCTGCCTTTGACTGAACGCACTTTGAACAAACTTGACTTGATGGTTGCCACCAAGTTCCTGATCCAGCTCCGTCACCGCAACGGCGAAGTCGATGATATCGATCATTTGGGCAACCGCCGTGTCCGTACCGTCGGCGAATTGCTGCAGAATCAGTGCCGTGCCGGTCTGCTCCGCACTGAACGTATGGTTCGTGAGCGCATGACTCTGGTCACCAACAATGAAGACAGCACCATCACTCCGGGAAAATTGATCAATCCTAAAACTTTCTCCGGTCAGATCCGTGACTTTTTCGCCCGCAGTCAGCTTTCACAGTTCATGGATCAGATCAACCCGTTGAGTGAACTTACCAACAAGCGCCGTTTGAGTGCATTGGGTCCCGGCGGTCTTTCCCGTGACCGTGCAGGTTTTGAGGTCCGCGACGTTCATCCCAGCCATTACGGACGCATCTGTCCGATCGAAACTCCTGAAGGTCCGAACATTGGTTTGATTTCTTCACTCGCACTTTACTCTGTTATCAATGAATACGGTTTCATGGAAACTCCCTACCGCAAAGTTGTTGACGGCAGAGTTACCGATCAGGTCGATTTCCTCACCGCTGACAAAGAGGAACAGTTCGTTATCGCTCAGGCAAATGCTTTGCTCGATGAAAACAACCGTTTTGTCCGCGATATGATCATGTCCCGTTACAAAGGTGAGTCCGAAGAACATCCCAAAGAAGAAGTTCAGTACATGGACGTTTCTCCGAAACAGCTTGTATCTGCTGCTGCCGGTATCATTCCCTTCCTTGAACACGACGACGCCAACCGTGCGTTGATGGGTTCAAACATGCAGCGTCAGGCAGTTCCTCTGTTGGAAACTGATTCTCCCATCGTCGGTACCGGTTTGGAAGAGATCATCGCCCGCGATTCACGCGCTGTTCTCGTTGCCAAAGAAGACGGTATTGTTGCTTCTGTTTCCACCAACAAAGTTGTCGTTACACCCGATGGTCTGCCCAAAGCATCTCCCGATGCCCCCGGCATTGAATATAAAGTTCACAAGTTCCTCCGCAGCAATGCCGGATGCTGTATTAATCAGCGTCCCGTTGTCCGCAGCGGTCAGGTTGTCAAAAAAGGTGATATTCTGGCTGACGGTGCCGCAACTCAGGGCGGTGAACTCGCTCTCGGCCGCAACGTGATGGTGGCTTACATGCCGTGGTGCGGTTACAACTTTGAGGACGCTATCATTGTCAGTGAACGTTTGGTCAAAGAAGATGTTTATACCTCAATTCATATTGATGAATTTGAAATCATCAGCCGTGAAACCAAACTCGGTTCCGAAGAAATCACCCGTGATATTCCGAATGTCAGTGAAGAAGCATTGCGCAATCTCGACAGCCGCGGTGTCATTTTTGAAGGTGCAGAAGTCAAGCTCGGCGATATCCTCGTCGGTAAGATTCAGCCCAAAAATGAAACTGAACTCGCTCCCGAAGAACGCTTGCTGCACGCAATTTTCGGTGAAAAAGCTGCTGATGTTAAAGATGTCAGTCTGACTGTCAGCGGTAAAGGCGGTACTGTCATGGATATCCGTATCGAATACGCCAATGATCCCAACCGTCAGACCATGACCAAGGCTGAACTCCGCCGTCAGGCAAAAGAATATAAAGATGAATTCCGCCGCAAGCAGAATGAATTGGTCGAAGAACTCACCGACAGACTTTCCGCTGAAATGCTCGGCAACAAGCTGCCTCATCCCATTATTGATAAGACTGAAGGCAAAAATGATGCCGTCCTCATCAGCTCCAACCGCAAGGTCACACGCAGCTCCATCGCCAAACTGGCAGTTCATCATTCTGCCTGGGATATGGAAGACTGTCCCCTCAAAGAAAAGATCACAGAGATCATTTCTGAATATATTCCCCGTTTCAAGGAAAATGAGGAGTTCCGCGTCGATTACATGCAGCGTCTTGAATCCGGCGAAACCATGTCAATGGGCGTTATCAAACGCGTTAAAGTTTATGTCGGCTGCAAACACAAGATTCAGGTCGGTGACAAAATGGCCGGTCGTCACGGTAACAAAGGTATTGTTGCTAAAATCGTTCCTGTGGAAGATATGCCCTTCCTCGAAGACGGCCGACCCGTCGATATCATCCTCAATCCGCTGGGCGTTCCCAGCCGTATGAATGTCGGACAGGTGCTTGAAACCCACCTCGGCTGGGCTGCAAAAATGCTCGGTATCAAAGTGGCAACTCCTGTTTTCGACGGTATTCAGGAAGAACAGATCATCGACTTGATGAAACAGGCTAATGCAAAAGTTTCCAAAGAAGACGGTGTTGAACGTCACTGGGGATTCCGTCAGACCGAAAACGGTTATGTTTATGACGGTAAAGCTGATCTTTATGACGGCAGAACCGGTGATCCTTTCGATCAGCGCGTATTGGTCGGTCACGTTTATATGCTCAAACTTGACCACTTGGTCGCACATAAGATCCATGCCCGTGCAGTCGGTCCTTATTCACTCGTTACACAGCAGCCGCTCGGCGGTAAAGCCCAGCACGGCGGTCAGCGTTTCGGTGAAATGGAAGTCTGGGCTCTCGAAGCCTACGGCGCCGCATATAACCTGCAGGAAATGCTCACAGTCAAGAGTGACGACCAGGCCGGTCGCGCACGCATCTATGAGTCAATCGTCCGCGGTGAAAATGTTCTGGACGCAGGCCGTCCCGAATCTTTCAACGTTCTGCTTAAAGAAATGCAGAGTCTCGGTCTTGACATCCGCACTGTGAAAAAGAGTAACGACAAAAAAAAAGAGGGTTTACCTTGATTGACAATACTCATGCATACCGCGAATTGCTCGGCAAAGGTTCCGGCAATTCATTTGGAGCGGTTTCAATTAATGTCGCTTCACCTGAAGTGATCCGTTCATGGTCATACGGTGAGGTCAAAAATCCTGAAACTATCAACTATCGCAGTTTCAAACCCGAAAAAGGCGGTCTTTTCTGTGAACGCATCTTCGGTCCCACCAAAGACTGGGAGTGTAACTGCGGCAAATATAAACGCGTCCGTCACAAAGGCATCATTTGTGATCGCTGCGGTGTCGAAGTCACACAGGCTAAAGTCCGTCGTGAGCGTATGGGCCATATCGAACTTGCAGTTCCGGTTTCTCACATCTGGTTTTTCAAGTGTATGCCCAGCCGTATCGGTTTGCTGCTCGATATGACCAGCAAAGTTCTCGAAAGCATCATTTATTATGAAGCTTACGTTGTTACCGATCCCGGTGATACCACTTTGCAGAAAGGTCAGACTTTGAGTGACGTCGAATATTTCCAGGCACGCGAAGCCTTCGGCGACTCTTTTGCCGCTGATATGGGCGCACCTGCTATTAAAACTCTGCTTGAAAATATTGATTTGCCCGCAGCAAAGATTGAGATGGAAGCAAGCCTTGGATGCACTAAAAATAAAGCTATCCGCAAAAAGCTGGCTAAACGCCTCCGTCTGATTGAAGGTTTCCTCAGTTCCGGTTCCCGTCCGGAATGGATGATTCTGACTGTTTTGCCGGTCATTCCGCCTGATTTGCGTCCTCTCGTCCCGCTGGAAGGCGGACGTTTCGCAACCAGTGACCTCAATGACCTTTATCGTCGCGTCATCAACCGCAACAACCGTTTGCGCAATCTCCTGCAGATGGGTACTCCCGAAGTCATCGTGCGTAATGAAAAACGCATGCTTCAGGAAGCTGTTGACGCTCTTATGGATAACGGTCGTCACGGCCGCGCTGTTACCGGCGCCGGCAACCGCGCTCTGAAATCTTTGAGCGATATGCTTAAAGGTAAACAGGGCCGTTTCCGTCAGAACTTGCTGGGTAAACGCGTTGACTATTCCGGCCGTTCTGTCATCGTTGTAGGTCCTGAACTTAAACTTGATCAGTGCGGTCTGCCCAAAACTATGGCTCTCACACTGTTTGAACCCTTTATCATCCGCCATCTGAAAGAACGCGGCGAAGCTCATACCGTCCGCGGTGCCAAAAAGATGATTGAACGCGGTGAACCTATCGTATGGGATATTCTGGAAGAAGTTATTCAAGGGCATCCGATCATGCTCAACCGTGCGCCCACATTGCACCGTTTGAGTATTCAGGCTTTTGATCCGGTGTTGATCGAAGGTTCTGCTTTGCGTCTGCATCCGTTGGTCTGTACTGCTTATAACGCTGACTTCGACGGTGACCAGATGGCTGTTCACGTCCCGCTGTCAAATGAAGCTCAGATTGAAACCAAGCTTCTCATGCTGGCTCCGAACAACATCTTCTCTCCCTCAAACGGTAAGCCGATCACTTCTCCGACTCAGGATATCACTCTCGGTTCATATTATCTGACATGTGAACCGCGCAATCGTGAACGCGCCAAACTTTACCGTGACTATTTTGAAGTTCTTTATTCATACAGCTGCGGCTTCTTGAAGATTCATGACGCGGTCAAAATCCCGAACCCCGACCTCGGCAAAGATACTCCCTATGGCGACAAAGATTCAAAATTCATTGTCACCACTCCCGGACGCTGTCTTTTCAATGAGATCTGGGACGACCGCATAGGTTTCTTCAATCAGGTTGCCAAGAAAAAAGAACTCGGTAAACTTATCAGCGTTTCCTACAAGATCGCCGGTCATGATGCCACTATCAAGCTGCTCGACGATTTGAAAGCTCTCGGTTACCGTTACGCAACTCAAGCCGGTCTTTCAATTTCCATCGCCGACTTGCAGGTTCCTGACAAGAAAGAAGAACTTATCAATGCCGCCCGTGAGCAGATCAGCAAGGTCATGTCACAGTTCAATAACGGTGTTCTTACTGACGGTGAGCGTCATAATAAGGTTATCGATATCTGGACCCAGACTTCAAATGCTGTCGCTGAAGAATTGTTTGCCCGTCTGGAAAGCGCATCACGCAAAGGCGAAATCAATCCTGTTTATGCCATGCTCGACTCCGGCGCCCGCGGTAGTAAAGAACAGATCCGTCAGCTCGCCGGTATGCGCGGTTTGATGGCTAAACCCTCCGGTGATATTATTGAACGACCCATTCTGTCAAACTTCCGTGAAGGTTTGTCCGTTCTTGAATACTTTATTTCAACCCACGGTGCCCGTAAAGGTTTGGCTGATACCGCGCTCAAAACTGCTGACTCCGGTTATATGACCCGCCGTCTGGTCGATGTCGCCCAGGATGTTATTTGCCGTGAAGAAGACTGCGGTACTTATAAAGGTATCTGGGTCAGCGCGATCGTGGAAGGTGACCAGCTCGTTCTGCCGCTGCGTGACCGTATTCTCGGCCGCTTCAGCGCACAGGATGTTCGTGACCCCGCTTATGATGACGGCCGTCTGATCATTGCAGCAGGATGTGAATTCACTCCTGCAATCTGTGATGTCATTGATAAACGCGGTATCCAGAAGGTCTTGATCCGTTCAACTCTTACCTGCGAAACTGAACATGGTGTTTGTGTCAAATGTTACGGACGCAACCTCGCCAGTGACCGTGTCGCCAAAATCGGTGATGCTCTCGGTATCATCGCCGCACAGTCCATCGGTGAACCCGGTACTCAGTTGACAATGCGTACATTCCACATCGGCGGTACTGCTTCAAGTGCTTACAAAAAGCCTGAAATCGCTGTCCGCCATGCCGGCAATATCAAATATTTCAATGTCCGTACCGTCAAAAATCAGAAGGGCGAAACCGTTGTCGTCAACAAGAACGGTTATGTCGTTGTTTATGACGCCGAAGCTGCCAAACGCATGGAAAATATCGCCCGTGAACGCGCACGCATCGAGGCTGAAGCTATCGGAACCACTTTCAACAGTGAATATGATTACTGGAGCGATGCTCTCCGTGAAGCAGAACTTGAACGCTTCGATCTTGAAGCCGGTTCAATTCTCAATTGCTTTGATGATGATACCGTCAAAGAAGGTCAGATCATCGTTCACTGGGATCCCTATCATGTGCCGATCATTATCGAACAGGCCGGTACTGTTGAACTCCGTGATGCGGTTGAAGGTGTTACTTTGAGCCGTCAGCGCCGTGGTGATACAGAGGAAGTTACTGTTATGGAACACCGTGATGACCTGCATCCGCAGATCGTCATCAAGGATGATAATGACGAATTTCTCGCAAATTATCCCTTGCCCGCAGGTGCGTTCCTGATGACTGCAACCGGCGAAAAAGTTCTGCCCGGTATGGTCGTTGCCCGTGTTCCCCGTCAGAGTGCCAAAAACAAGGACATTACAGGCGGTCTGCCCCGTATCGCAGAGTTGTTTGAAGCCCGTCAGCCCAAAGATGTCGCTGAAATCGCCCGTATCGACGGTTATATTGAAGTTGACCGCATTGTCCGCAATAAGCGTCAGCTGTTGATCCGCGATCCCGAATCAGGTCAGAGCGAAGAACACAATATCATCACCAACAAGCACTTCAATGTAAGCAAAGGCGACTATGTCCGCAAAGGCCAGAAACTTACAGAGGGTTCAATCGTTCCCCAGGCATTGCTTGATGTCTGCGGAGCCGCAGAACTTCAGAGTTATCTGGTCAACGAAATTCAGCTCGTTTACCGCGCACAGGGTGTTGAAATCAACGATAAACACGTTGAGATCATCATCCGTCAGATGATGCAGAAAGTCCGTATTTCCGATTCCGGCAATACTGATATGCTGGTCGGTGAACAGCTTGACAGAACTGAATTTGAGCGTATCAACCATGAAACTATTCTGCGCGGCGGCAATCCTGCCAAAGCAGATCCGATCCTGCTCGGTATTACCAAAGCAGCGTTGGAAACAGAAAGCTTCATTTCTGCTGCATCATTCCAGGATACCACCCGTATTCTGACTGAAGCCGCTACTATCGGTCGTGTTGATAACCTCAATGGTTTCAAGGAAAATGTCATTACCGGACATCTTATTCCTGCCGGTACCGGTACTGAAGTTATGCAGTCATTGCGTCTGAAGTATCTCGGTACTGAAATTGAACCGGAAATTCCGGAAGAGGAAGAACCTGAAGAATTGAGCGAGTATATCCCTGTCGCCACTGCAGATGATGAAATCTGGGGTGATGACGATGAGGATACAGATTTCCCGGAAGAGGAATTTGTCGCTGAATTTGATGATGAATCCATGAGTATCGAAGACTGATATTGACAGTTTTTGCATCCGTTTCCGTCTTATAAAGGCGGAAACGGATTTTTTTTGCCGCTTTTTGCAGTTGCAGGGTTGCGAAAATGTGAAAATAATGGTAAATTAACAAAAGAAATAAAATATCAGTTTTTTTATAAACAGGAGATAAGTATGGGCGGTTTTTTCGGAGCTGTATCAAAAAATGATTGTATAGGCGATATTTTTTACGGGACAGATTATCATTCGCATCTGGGGACACAGCGCGGAGGTATGGCTGTTTGCAATGAGAGCGGCAGAATAATCCGCAGGATCCACGATATCACCAATTCACCGTTCAGATCAAAGTTTGATGATGAAATAGATCTTTTTCACGGTGATGCGGGGATCGGTATTATAAGTGATCTTGAAGATCAGCCTTTGACAATTTATTCAAATCTCGGGAGTTATGCTATTGCCACCGTCGGCAAAATCAATAATCTTGATGAATTGGTACAGGAGGCATTCACCCGCGGGATGTCGCATTTTTCTGAAATGAATCACGGCGAGTTCAATCCGACTGAAGTTGTCGCCACTTTGATAAATGAAAAAAAATCCATTGTTGAAGGTATTGAATATGCACAGAGCAGAATTGACGGTTCATGTTCCATTCTGATACTTTCAAATCATAAAATTTATGCCGCACGCGACCGTTACGGCAGAACTCCGGTTATCATCGGCGAGAAAGAGGACGGTTTTGCAGTTACAATGGAAACAACCGCATTTCCGAATCTCGGTTATACTATCAAATATGAACTCGGCCCCGGTGAAATCGTGGAGATCGACAGCGAAAAAGTCGTTCAGAAAAAAGCCCCCGGCAATGTCAGCAAAATATGTGCTTTTCTGTGGGTCTATTATGGATATCCTTCTTCAATTTACGAGGGGGTCAATGCAGAGTGCGCCCGTAACCGCAACGGCGCAAGTATGGCCAATGATGATGATGTGGAAATCGATTCAGTATGCGGTATCCCTGATTCCGGTATCCCGCATGCGGTCGGTTATTCCAATGCCAAGCACAAGCCGTATGAGCGCTCATTTGTAAAATATACTCCGACATGGGCGCGTTCTTTTATGCCGCAGAATCAGAAAATGCGTGAATTTGTTGCGCACATGAAACTTATCCCAATTCAGGAAAAGATTGAGAACAAGCGTCTTTTGTTCTGTGATGATTCTATTGTCCGCGGGACCCAGCTCAAGGATACAGTGAAATTTCTGCTTGCCAGAGGTGCCAGAGAGGTGCATATGCGTTCAGCGTGTCCTCCGCTTGTTTTCGGCTGTAAATTTTTGAATTTCAGCCGGTCACGCTCTGAACTCGATCTTGCTGCCCGCCGTGCGATTCTGCATCTTGCAGGCAAAGAGGATATTTCAGATGATGAGATTCGCGAATATACTATTTTCGGTTCAGATAAGTATAATGCTATGGTGGAGGAGATCCGTCGTGAACTGAATCTTACTTCACTGAAATTTCAGGAGTTGAATAAACTTATTGCTGCAATCGGCATTGCTAAAGAGAGAATTTGTACTTTCTGCTGGACAGGAAAAGATGTTGAAGACAAATAAAAAAAGTATAATATTTTTCATTGCAGCAGTATTTTTTGCGGCATTTGCCGGCTGCAAAACTGTTCCTGCAGGAGAAGCTCCGGAGCATATTATTGAAATCCAGCCGCAGATATCACAAGCCGGAGCAATGAGTGTTAATGAGGCGGTGAATTTTGTTTCAACCGAACTTGCAATAAATGTTTTTGCCGGAGTGCAGGGTAAAATAAATCTTTTGGTCCGCAATAATCATGCAAGTCATACCATGACACGTATGGTTTTCAATGAGTTGAAGATGTTTCTGCCGGTTGTTTCGGTGCTTGACGGCGGTGACTTTGTCCTTGACAGTTCATTGCAGAATGAAAATGGCAGAAAAATCTGGCATGTCCGTTTAAAGGATAAAAACGGCAAAATTATGTGGTATGAGTGTATTATTTTGAAAGATGTGAAATAAAATGAGTGATTCTGTTGATGTGAAATTGAAATATGTTTTCGGGCCTGTGGCTTCCCGCCGTCTGGGGCGTTCGCTCGGTGTCGATCTGGTCAAACCGAAAATCTGTTCATTGAATTGTATTTACTGTGAAGCAGGAGCGACTACGGAACTTACTTTGAAGCGGGATGAATATGTGCCTGCAGATGATGTGCTTGCTGAACTTGAAATATTTTTTTCACGCAATACGGCTCCTATTGACTGGATAACTTTTTCCGGAGCAGGTGAACCGCTGCTCAACAGCCGTTTCGGTTATGTCGCAGCGGAGATAAAACGCAGATTCCCGCAATATAAATTGTGCCTTTTGACCAATGCATTGGCTTTGAATGACCGCAATATCTGGCATGAACTTGATTGTGTTGATCTGGTGATCCCGTCGCTTGACGGCTCAAATCAGGATGAGTTCAATGCGATCAACCGCCCTGCAGAGGGAATTACCTTTGATGATTTCTGCTCCGGTTTGATTGATTTTACAAAGCAGTTCAAAAATGAAGCTGTGCTGGAACTTTTTATTGTTCCCGGGGTAAATGATTCGGATGAGTCAATCAGCCGTTTTGTCGATATTGTAAAAAAGATGAAAATTGTTAAAGTTCAGCTCAATTCGCTTGACCGTCCCGGAGTTGTTGATGATATTTGTGCTTCAACTGCAGAAAATACAGGGCGTTTTATTGAGGCACTTGAGCCGTTTGTTCCGGTTGAGGCGGTTGGGCCATTCCGGTACAAAAGTGCATCATTGTGCAGCAATGTTGAGATTTCAAATGCGGTAAGTGCGATTCTGGAATTGATCCGCCGCCGCCCCTGCACTTTGGCGGATATCGCAGAATGTTGTTCGATTCCGACCGTGGAGGCGCAGAAAATTTTGCAGGAACTTGTGCAGTCGGGTTTGGTGATTTCGGAGCGGCGCGGCGCCAGGGGTGATTTCTTTTCGGTCAATACCCACCATTTTCAAAGCAAAGGAGAATGATGAAGGTTTTTATAAAAACTTACGGATGTCAGATGAACATGCGTGATTCCGAGGCGATGGCTGGGATGCTTGCTGCCAGAGGACATGAGATCGTTGACTATGAAAACAAGGCTGATATTCTGCTTTTCAATACTTGCAGCGTGCGTGAGCAGGCGGAGAAAAAAGCAATCGGCAAACTCGGTTTCATGGCGAAAATAAAGAAAAACCGTCCGCAGACGATCATCGGTGTCCTCGGCTGTATGGCGCAGAATAAAAAAGAGGAACTGCTGCAAACTGTTCCGCATCTGGATTTTGTTCTCGGTACGGGACAACTGCATAAATTATGTGATGTCATTGATGAAATCACCGCAAAACGGCAGCGTATTTCCATGACCGACCAATCAGAAGATGTCCTGACCGGGATGGGCGTGCATTATACCGACAAAAATACGGTCAATCCGTATTCTGCATTTATTGCTGTAACCCGCGGCTGCAACCGTCTTTGTTCATATTGCATTGTGCCATATGTCCGGGGCAGGGAAATCAGCCGCACCATTGAAGATGTGATGCAGGAAGCGCGCGAGCTGGTTGGCAATGGTGTGAAAGAAATCATGCTTCTCGGTCAGAATGTTGCTGCTTTCGGGTTGAATGGTGATACGCGCCCCCCGCAGGAAGGAGTTTCGCCTTTTGCGGATCTTCTTTATGCCATGAATGAAATTGACGGGTTGGAACGCATCCGGTTCACTTCACCGTATGTCAGTTATTTCAATGACAAGCTTATCCGCGCCATGGCGGAGTGTTCAAAGGTCTGTCACAATGTTCATTTGCCGATGCAGTCGGGGTCAAACCGTATTTTGAAATTGATGAACCGCCAATATACCGCGGAGAGCTATTACGAAAAAGTCCTTGCAATGCGTGAAGCAATACCTGATATAACTTTTTCAACAGATGTAATTGTAGGTTTTCCGGGTGAAACGGAAGAAGATTTTGAGGCAACGCGTTCTCTTTTTGCCAAAGTAGGTTATACAAACGGGTTTATTTTCAAGTATTCTCCGCGCAAAGGGACCAAAGCTGCGGAAATGTCAGATCAGATCCCGCAGCAAATCAAGGAAGAGCGCAATCAGATTTTACTTGCATTGCTGACGGAACAGACAAATAGCGAAATTTCCAAACTTTCTGGAACAGTTCAGGAAGTGCTGGTCGAGGGGCCGAGCAGAACAGATGAGAAGCGTTTGTGCGGTAGAACTTCAACTTCATGGGTGGTGAATTTTGATCCGCTTGAGGGAACCAAACCCGGCGATATCGTAAAAGTGAAAATCATCCGCCCCGCCAATGTTACCTTGATCGGAGAGGAAGTCTGAAATGCTTGAAATCGGAAATTACAATATTCTGCAGGTACAGAAATTTGTCGGATTCGGCGCATATCTGAAAGACCCGGACGGTGAAGAAACTGTGCTTCTGCCGAAAAAATATGTGTCGGATGAGCTGAAAGCCGGCGATAATATTGAAGTTTTTGTTTATCTTGACTCCGAAGACAGAAAAGTCGCAACCACTTTGCGTCCTTTCGGCAGAGTAAATGAAATCGTCAATCTGCTGTGTGTCGGAAATTCGTCTATCGGAGCATTTCTGGATTGGGGGCTGGAGAAAGACCTTTTCGTGCCGTTCAAACATCAGCAGCAGAGAATGCGTCAGCATGAGCATTATGTCGTGAAAATTCTTTATGATGAAATCAGCGGCCGTTTGATCGGCAGCAATGCTTTCGGCAGGATTCTGCATGGTGATATTTCCAAAGTCAAGCTCAATGATATGATGAATTTGATTGTTTACGGTGAAAATGAACGCGGTTTTCAGGTCATCGGCAACAATCAGTACATGGGAATTGTTTACAAAAATCAGGTTTTTCAGGAGCTTGCCGTCGGGGATTCGGTTTCAGGTTTTGTTGCCAAAGTGCGTGAGGACGGAAAGATTGATTTTACTCTCCGCAAAGGCGGTTTTGACGGTGTGGTCGCTCAAAAAGAGCGGGTTCTTGAAATATTCGCCGCTGCGCCCGGCGGCAGACTTGAAATCAGCAGCAAGACTCCACCCGAAAAAATATATGAAATTTTCAGCATGAGCAAAAAAACTTTCAAGCAGATCGCCGGAATGCTTTACAAAGAACGGAAAATTATAATTCATGATGATTTTATGGAGATTGAAAAATAAAAATGAATCAGTCAGCCCCAAAATCTCTGCGTTTGCACATCGCTGTCTGCGGTAAGGTCAATGCCGGTAAATCAACTCTGCTCAACCTGATTGCCGGTCAGCAGATATCAATTACTTCGGATATCCCCGGGACAACAACCGATGTTGTGGAAAAAGCAATGGAACTTCTGCCGCTCGGTCCGGTTCTTTTTCTCGATTGTGCCGGTTATGGCGACACAACTGCTCTCGGTGCGGAACGGATGAAGAAAAGTGATCTCGCTCTCCGCCGTGCGGATATAATTATCTGGGTTACTAACGGCAATGATTTTGATGATACAGACAGAACTTTTTTGAAAAAGTGCATCGGTGAGAATCGGAGAATTGCAGTTGTTTTCAATAAAACTGATTTGTATCCTGCTGCAGATGAACTGATTGCAGAATTGAATCTGCTCGGTATTTCAAATGTTTTGAAAATAAACAGCCGCGATACAGCTTCGCGTGAAAAGATTATTGCAGAAGTCAAACAGGCTTTGATCCAGCTCGCTCCGGAGGATTTTATTGTCAACGCTCCGCTTGCTCATGATCTTGTCCAACCGCACAGCCACGTCGTTTTGATAACCCCCATTGATATTGAGGCGCCGAAAGGCAGACTTATTATGCCGCAGGTGCAGACGATACGCGATTTGCTTGACTATGACTCCATTGTTACCGTCGTCAAGGAAAATGATTACAAAAATGCACTCGAAAATATGAAAAATCCGCCGTCGCTCGTCATTTGTGATTCGCAGGTCGTCAAAAAAATGGTCGCCGAAACTCCGGCAGATATTTTATGTACTACTTTCAGTATTTTATTTTCCCGCTTGAAAGGCGATCTCCCCTTGATGGCACGCGGTGCATTTGCCATAAATAATCTCAAAGACGGCGACAGAATCCTCATCGCCGAAGGCTGTTCCCATCACGCCGTCGAAGATGATATCGGCAGAGTCAAAATCCCCCGCCTCATCCGGCAGTACACCGGCAAAGATTTGCAGTTTGAAGTCTATTCCGGTCATGATTATCCCGAAGATTTAACGCAGTATGCTCTCGTATTGCATTGCGGAGGCTGCATGTTGAACCGCCGCGAAAACCTCGCCCGCATCCAAATCGCCGCCGGTAAAGGCGTCCCCATCACCAATTACGGCATGGCAATCTCCCTCACTCAAGGCGTACTCGACAGAGTGTTAATGCCTTTTCAAAAGATGATGTGATTTTTTCGGGGAGGAAAGGAAAAAACCTTTCTGCAGAAAGTTTCTTTTCCTTTCCTCCCCGAACCCCTCCTATCCTTTTTACAAAGACTTTTATATTCGCTTTTGATTTTTTTCTCCAAAAACTCAAAAGCGTTTACAATTTTATTTCTTCACAAATCTTCATTGAATTTTTTTCGACTTTACTTCCAATAATAAATATTTCCATTCATTTTTATTATCTTTTGGAAGAATTTTTTCACATTTCTGCCATTGTAGAATATAGTCGTTTTCAAGAGTCATATTTTTTGCATTTTCAGGCCAATAAGATTTAGGTGGGGTGTCGTTTTTGCCGTTTTTTATTTCAAATTTAGTTCCATTTTTATAAGTTCTTTTGTCGGCAATTGAAAAATTTTCATAAAAAGTATTTTTACGAGGACCTTTTTCATATAATCCGTCATTTGTCAGCATAATGCAATAATTTGATGTATACTTTATTTTGTTTTTTCAAGACGTTTGACATCGAGCCAGAAAAAACAGCAGCCGAGATCATTTGCACTATGATTTTTTAATTTGATTTCCTTGCCATAGATATTTACAGGTTCTTTTGTTCCTTTTGTACGATATTTTAATTCAATTAGATGAATTTTATTATTAACATTAATATAAATATCATGGTATATTGTTTTAGTTTCATCATCAGGATTGAGAGTAGGATATTCCAATAGAATTTCAGCATTATTAATTTCTTTGTGTAACTCCCATGCCAAAGTATGTTGAAAATCAGCTTCAGAACAGAAAGGTCTATTCAGATTTTGCATAATATTGTTTAATATATTTTTCATAATTTTATCCTTATTTGCTGTTTTCTTAATTCTGCTAATTTTTCAAGGAATTCTCCTTTCAATGAATCTTCTTTGCAAATTTTCCAGATAACTTTGTCCACATAATAAGCACCGCTATTGCAGAAATCATCTTTATTGGCTTTATATACATTATTTGCAAACTCGGCGACCCGTTTGACTAATGCCAAGTCCATAGAGTATGAAATCCCGTCTATTACCGAAAATGTATGACAAATATGCACATCAGGTTTGGCAATGTTACAAAAATGAGCTTCTTTCAGAAAATCACAAGCTAATGCAATCCCGAATCCATTAATTACTTTTTGCAAATTTAAAATGGTATGATACGGTTCTACCGCATTTTCATAAATAAAATTCTTGTATGTTTTCTTTTTTTCGTCTTTGTCTTTGCATTTTTCGACAGCGTCGTTTAATTTTTCAAAATTGGCAGTTTGTTCTTTGGAAAAATCATATTCTTCTAATTCTAAATGTCCTAAAAATTTTATAACGCTCTTCCAAAAATCTTTCAGTTTCTCTAAACCATCACTTTTTTTCGCTTTTATATATTCTTCAATTTTTTTCGCGGCATTATCTTTTATATTGTTATCACAAAGCAACTCATTGCGTTGTTCTGCTGTCAATGTTATTTTGTGCCATGTTGTACTTAAATAACTGCTTAAAAAGAGGGCTGCAAGTCTTTGTTTCGGATCTTCAGAAAGCTTATAAAATGTTGTATTTTCCCCATCTTTTATCTCAACTTCCCAAGTGTCCTGTTTTATTTTTTTATCGTTTGATAACTTGTTATAAGACTCTTCTATTTTTTCCCAAACTTTAAGATCATATTCTTTATTACTCATAAATAACCGCCTTTTTTTTAAATATTTTCTTTGAAAAAGTTACTTCGTACTGTCATTGGCAAGTCAGAGTAATTTTCTGTGCAGCCGATTGTATAAATCCCGGCAGCTCTTGCTTTGCTAAAAGATATTTTGTCAATGGAGTCTGATAAATTAATAAGATCATCAATAAAAACAAAAATATACGGCATTTTTATTTTGACAGCATTATATTCTTTAATATTTTTTACTCCTGCGGAACTGAATGTTTGATAACGATATAAAATTTCCTGATTTAATTTTATCAGCAAATCAGCAATAGCATTTTGATCCGTTACCGGTTTTGTATATAAGTATTTTTCATCAATTACAAAATCAGACAATGATGAAATAATAGCTATTTTCATTTGTTCTGAAGAATATTTTGTTATAAGTGTATTGTATAAAATTTTTAAAAAATCAACTGTTTTTTGGGGTATGCCATTAACTGCAAGACAAGGGATTTCTTCCCAATTCCAATTTTTCATAGAAAACCTCCTTTGGTTGTTTTGCTGATAATATAGCAAGTCAATTATGACAAAAGTTGTCATGGTTGACAAAAATCAGAAAATTTTTTTATTTTTTATAAGGCTCTGTACTAAATATAGACTGATTTTTATCATCTTTCCAATAATTTTCTATAAATTTGACTGAAGAAAATGTCAAATATAATTAAAAGGTTTGGAAAAAGATGAGGGGGTTCCGCCGTCGCCGAAGGCTATGGCGGGACAAGGCAGGGGGAGAAGAAAAGAACCATATAAAAAGGCGGGTGGAACGCCAAAAGGTTTTTTCTTCTCCCCCTGCAATAAATCAGTCATCTTTTATAACACAGCCTTTTATAAAGTTTTATTGTCTTTTCTGCCCGTTTGATTACTTCGGCAATCAATTCCGGATGGTTGAGGAGTTTTGCTTCGCCGCCTTCGGCGAGGATATAATTTACGATTTTGTACTCTGGCGCGGCGGGAATTTTGACAAAATAAAAGTCGTCATCTCTGCGTTCTTCGGCAATATCAAATTGTTCGCCGATAAATTTATACGCTTCAACAGTAAGCCGGAGTTTAATATCGTTGACCATTGGAAAGTTGAATATTTCACGGCGGTTGACGGATTCAATGATTTCCTGATCCGGAGTGAAAGATTTATTGTATATATTGGCACTTTGAATGCGGTGCAGGGCATAAGTTCTGACGGAACATTTATTGTTTGTGCTGTCTGTTACTGCTTTTATATACCAGTTGCCTTCATAAAATACCAGAGCGTGAGGCTCAATGACCCGTTCTGAAATTTGTCCCATGACCTGTTCATAAGTTATTTGCAGACAATAATGTTTCTGCCATGCGTGGAAAACAGTGTTGAAAATTTCAGGGTTTATAACTACTTTTGAACCTAATGCCACCAGAGAGAGCAGTTGTGCATATTCATCCATGCCTTTTTCATTGATCGAAAGCAGAGAATTAACTGCAGAGCGGATTTTTTGTTTTACCGGCGGCGGCATAATATTTTCCGCAAGTCTTGCTCCAATAACTGCTGACTGCATTTCTTCATCTTCAAGCAGAGGGATGTCAATACTCCAATCAGGAAAAGTCAAAAAGTAACCTTTGTTCGCATAATCGTATTTAATTGGGGCGTTGTATTCTGATTTCAGAAAAGCAATATCACGCAAAAATGTGCGATTTGAGAGTTTATATGTTCCGGCGGTATCCTGTTTTTTCATTTCTTTTAAAAAATTTTGGAAATTAGGATAACGGTTCTCTTTCAGCATTGCAATCAAATGTTTGATTCGTTGAATATTGTATTTGTGCATTAAATTCTCCTGATTGTAATATAACGCAGAATCTGATGCTTGTCAAATGCCGGATATCAACTCTCCTCATAAAACCTTTTGCAATTCGGAAAAAATGCAAAAACCAACATACTTCCTGTGTTTTAAATCTCATCTTCCCCGCAGCTTGTTTTTCAGATTCTCCTGCCGATCATGTAATCGGCAACGCTGAACCATACCACGATACCTGCATAGAATTAGCGGAAATAATCAGATAACAAAATGATTAAATAGCAAAAAATACTGTTTTTTTAGCGAATTATCATATGCATTTTTAAAAATATGTGCTATAATATATAGAAGATGCCGATAATATGTATTCTGTCATGTTGTTTGAGGCTGTTTTTCATATTTTTATCCTTTCTTTTAAGGCAGCGGTTTTATTTACACGGCATAGCCGTAATGAGAGCGGCAGGGACATGGCGGGCAATGTGAGAACTTTGGGATTTTTGAGAGTTTTGGGAGTTTGCCCGTGACTGTACTGCAGTCAAGCTGACAGATGCGCTGACGCGTGAAATGAGTGTAGTACATGAGTCCGGTCGGAGCATCAGCTCCGCAGATTTTTGTTTGACTGCAGTGCAGTCAGCTGTACTTTTTCTCAAACTTCTCATTTTATGCG
>JAZSRU010000137.1:0-5435 GCA_045538635.1 Victivallaceae bacterium | reverse complement strand
GCTGAAAAAATGGGACAGGCTATCAGTGCTTTTGCCAACGATTTGCCGGGGCGGAAACAGCCTGGATATCTCCTGCTTGGAGTAGAAAACGATGGACGGATTTCCGGAAAAAGAATCAGCGATGAACAATTAACTTCATTAGGAGGGCTCAAGACGGAAGGTGCATTATTGCCGCCACCATCTATGGCGATTGAAATATTCAACTTCCCGGAAGGTGATGTTGCCGCAATTGAAGTTTTTCCGTCTGCATACCCTCCGATCCGTTACAAAGGGCAAGCGTGGGTTCGTGTTGGCGCAAGGAAAGCTTTAGCGACAGATGAAGATTTGCATATATTAACGGAACGTAGTAAATCTGCAGGTATCCGTTTTGAAGAAATGCCTTGTATGGCAGCAAGGCTTGATGACTTAGATTTGAATCTGTTCCGCAATCAATATTTACCACAGGCAATTCAAGCCGATGTTATAGAAGACGATCATCGCCCAATTGAAGAACAGATGGCAGCTTTACGTTTTTATGACAGAACGCATAATGTTCCTACGAATCTCGGAATGATATTGTTCGGTAAACATCCTGAAATGTACATCCCTTCCGCTTATTTGCAGTATGTAAAATTCAATACGGCTGATAACGGCGGCGATATTCTGTCAGAGCACGCCTACAAAGGGCCACTTTTACAGACGATTGCCGATTTGAATGCTTTTGTCAAAGTTGGTGTATCTTCGCCGCATCCGGTAAAAATATCTGCATTGCAAGAAAAAACAGTATGCGATTATCCGGACTGGTCTATCCGTGAATTGTTGTTGAATGCCATTATACACCGGGACTATCAGATTGGCAATGCTCCGGTCAAATTCTATGAATACAATAATCGCATAGAAATTTCCAATCCGGGTGGATTGTATGGTCAGGCAACTCCGGAAAATTTTCCCTATGTAAATGATTACCGTAATCCGCTTTTGGCAGAAGCAATGAAAATTATGGGATATGTCAATAAATTTAATCGCGGTATTGCCAAAGTAAAAAATGAATTGGAACGCAACGGAAATCCCGTTCCGGTATTTGATTATAATAAGTTGACAGAGTTCAGGGTCACATTGCGACCGGCAAGTGGCGAAATAACTGGCAAGATAACAACCTCAAATGGCGAAATAAAGCAGGAAATTGGCGAAATAACTGGCGAGATAAAAATATTGGATGCCATCGAAAAAAATCCTGGAATTAAACGGGATCGTTTGCGGGCAATCACCGGTATTTCTCTGCGAACGATCGATCGTATCGTCAGACGCCTGACCGACGATGAAAAAATAGAGTACCGCGGTTCAAAACGAACCGGCGGCTGGTATGTACGGACTTAAAAAATAAGGATTTTTCAAAATGGAAATAACTGTTGCAATAATTGCTCTTCTGGTTTCTATTATAAGCTTGATAGCTTCATTTTTACAGCCTGAAATCAGGAAGTGGTTTAAGAAAAAATTTTTCCGTTATAAGTTAAATTTTATTGCCATTGACAATCTTATATTGTTTTTTAATCGTGCTGGCTCATATCTTCGCCTTTCTGTTACACTTCAACCTCCAAATGATGCGATGACAATAAAAAATGTTGCTGTTGAAGTAAAAAACTGTAAATCAGGCGACACTCGAATTCTTAATTGGTCAGCGCTTCTTCCATTGTTTACTCAAAATTTTGGAAGTATGTCGTTGGAATCATTTTCGCAAGCTGCTCCTGAACGTATCCTTCAGGATGACATACGAACTCTGAAAATAGAGTTTTCAGATGTAGACAATCAAAGAAATGAAAAATTGCAACACTTGACAAACAACATAATAAATAGAGTCAATACATTGGATTTATCACAAGAAACAAAAGAGCTTGTTCGGGAATTATCAGATTCTACAGAAATAGCCTCTTTGAAAAATGAACTCAGTGAAGATTTTTTCTGGAAAGCAGGAGCTTACACTTTAGATGTTATAGTTACAGACAGCCTTGATAATGAGTATTCAAGAACGGTTTATTTTGATATCTCCACCCAAGAACATGAAAGTTTCCGTAAAAACATTGATGAATTTTTTGTCTGTGAAATTAAGCAAAGAAAAAATCAAATATCATCTTTCTTTACTGCGATCAAAAATTTTGCAACAAAAACACTGAAAAATAGTTCCAACTGATAAATATCCCAGCAAAAAAGTCCCTGTAATACTGTATTCGTTTGAAAGTTCTTGCGGGAATTGAATTTAAAAGTGCTTTGGTCTTACTCAAATGGATGCAGGTTTGATTCCTGAAATTCAGGCAAAAATTTGATTATGTTACTTTTTGTTCAGCTATTTATACCTCAATGTCAACCATAGGTTGACAAAAAATAGAATTTCAGATTGAAAAAGTTGTATCGGCGTGATATATTACTGCGTTTGTATATTTGTGCAGAAGCACGATTGTAGTTTTGAGAAATTTTACTGACTGGGAGGCGATATGCCGACGCTTGATTGGATAGGCAAAAAAGCTGTGATAAATCACGATAAGCAGGTGCCGTTTCATTTGCTGAATGAAGTTCCTGAATTGTCCTGTGGCGACAAGGATTCGGGAAATATGCT
Organism: Victivallaceae bacterium; assembly: GCA_045538635.1. GTDB lineage: Bacteria > Verrucomicrobiota > Lentisphaeria > Victivallales > Victivallaceae > RGIG5270. The sequence continues at coordinate 2,845 of JAZSRU010000137.1, read as the reverse complement.
TATTCAGGGCGATAACCTTGTGGCATTAAAATCACTTTTGCCGTACTATGCGGGCAAAGTTAAGTGTATCTACATTGATCCTCCTTACAACACTGGCAACGAGGGGTGGATCTACAACGATAACGTGAATTCTCCTGAAATCAAAGAGTGGCTCGGTAATGTTGTCGGCAAGGAAGCAGAAGACCTTTCCCGCCATGACAAATGGCTCTGCATGATGTATCCCAGATTGAAACTCTTGAGAAATTTTTTGCGGCAAGACGGTTCTATTTGGATTTCCATTGATGATAACGAGGTTGCACATTTAAGGTTGCTCTGTGATGAAATTTTTGGAGCGAATAATTTCGTTGCGGATATTGCATGGCAACGAACATATTCAATGCGTAATGATGCCAAAGGTGTTCCTGCTGAAATTGAACATCTTTTGGTTTATTCCAAAAGACCAGATTGGCAACCTCAAAAACTCGAACGAACGGAATCTATGGATTCAAAATATAAAAATCCTGATAATGATCCCAAAGGTGCATGGAGAAATATTGTTGCCAGTGCCCCTGATTCTGTGGCTCATCAGGGAATGGTTTATGCTATTCAAAATCCTATGACTGGAAAACTCGTTTATCCCCCGAAAGGAAGGCATTGGAGTCTCGGACAACCCCAAATGCTTGATGCAATGAATGCGTGGTGCAATTATGAACTAAAAAATTTGCATGATGAGAAACAGCGTGCCAGTGTATGCAATATCAGTATAGATGATGTGCGAAAAGATGTATTGGCAATTGTTGTAAAAGATACGCTTGAAGAGGCTAGAGAGAAAGCACAAAATATATACAAAAATGGCTATCTCCCCGAATTTTTCTTTTCGAAAAACGGTCAAGGAACATTGAGTAGAAAAGCTTACTTAAAAGCAATGGGAGGACGTCCTGTCACAAATCTTTGGTCTTTTGATGAAACTGGTCACACAGACGAAGCCTCTAGACTTTTGAAAAACATATTCGGAGGAACGACTGTTTTTGATACTCCCAAGCCTCCTCGCTTGATACAACGCATTCTCCAGGTAGCGACACAGCCGGGTGATTTGATATTGGATTCATTCGCAGGCTCTGGTACTACAGGGCATGCAGTACTAACACAAAATGCAGAGGATAATGGAGGTCGACGGTTCATTTTAGTGGAAATGGTTCAGAAGATTGCCGAAGATGTTACTGCAGAGCGAATCCGTCGAGTATCCAACGGTTTTACCGATACCAAAGACAAGCAAATATCTGCACTCGGCGGTGGCTTCCGCTATTACCGTCTGGGGAGTCCGCTTTTTGATGAGTTTGGCAATGTGTTTTCTGAAATCAAGTTCGCCGATCTTGCCAAGCACGTTTTCTTTTCAGAAACTGGTATGCCGCTGCCTGATTCAAATGATTTGACAACTCCGTTCATCGGAGAGTATAACGAGCGTGGCATATTCTTACTTTACAATGGTATTTTGAAAGACAAGAACCCCAAGAATGGCAATGTCCTGACCCGTGAGGTTCTGGCAATGCTTCCCAAGTACGATGGCGAAAAGGTGATCTATGGAACCGGCTGCCGTTTGTCCGATGCACGTCTGAAAGCCGAAAAAATTACTTTCAAACAGATACCTTATGATTTGAGAGGCTGAAATGAACGAACTTCCCTTGAAACAATATCAGTCCCGAGCTCTTGATTCATTCCGTCAGTTTATGCGGCGGTGCGGTAATTTAGAGGATATCAAACAGGCATTTTACAATACCACCGAAGAGGCTTTTGGCTTTCCGTGTGAATATCACGCCATAGATGGAGCGTTGAGCGAAGTTCCTTATGTCTGCCTCCGAGTGCCTACTGGCGGTGGAAAAACCTTTATGGCTTGTCATGCTATTGATATTGCCACACAAGAATACAAACACGCCGATTTTTCTCTGGTGCTGTGGCTGGTGCCGACAACTCCGATTCTGAATCAGACTCTGGATGCGTTGAGAGATGTTGACCATCCTTACCGCCGTGCTTTGGATGCCGCTTTTTCCAACGTGACAGTGAAAACTGTGGAAGAGGCTCTGAATATTTCTCTTGCCGATGTCAGCGGTTCAACTTGTATCATCCTTGCCACGATGCAGAGTTTCCGTCGTGACAATACCGATGGATTACGGGTTTTTCGTTCCAATGGAGCGTTGATGCCGTTCTTCGGTTCTCATACCACGGCTGATTTGGATATAGATGAAAACACTGGCAAACCGACAATATCGCTCGCCAATGTGATCGCTATGCAGCGTCCGATCGTGATCGTTGACGAAGCTCACAATGCCAGAACGCTACTGACCTTTAATACTCTTGAAACATTCAAACCCGCTTGCATTGTTGAATTTACCGCTACTCCCGATGTCAAGGTTAATCCCTCCAACGTTCTTTACAGCGTTTCGGCACAGGAACTGAAAGCTGAAGAAATGATCAAACTGCCGATCATTGTTGAGGGGCGTTCTGATTGGCATGAATTATTGCAGTCGGCAATCAATCAGCGTAATCAGCTTGAGGCAATCGCCAAGTTGGAAGAAAGCAAAACCGGGGAATACATCCGTCCCATTATGCTGATTCAGGCAGAAAAAGAGTCCAAGGATAAAGAGACAAAACACTCCAAGTGGTTAAAAAACTCCCTGACAACTGACTTCCGACTGAATGAAAATGAAGTCAAGATAGTTACTGGCAGTACCGATGAAATTGAAAAGCTCGATTTGTTCGCCAAAGATTGTGAAGTCCGCTATATCATCACCCAGCAAAAACTGAAAGAGGGATGGGATTGCTCATTCGCCTATGTGCTGTGTTCCATTATTGACAGTCGTTCCAAAAT
>JAZSRU010000181.1:0-3155 GCA_045538635.1 Victivallaceae bacterium | reverse complement strand
GATCCTGCCAGAATCACCGACAATAATTTAAGCGATTTCATATTATTATCTCATTATTTCAGGTTGTAAATCGGTGTGATTACATCGGAAAAAGAGATGCAATACTCCTCCTGGGCAGCTGTCTGGAATACAGCTGCCCCGTATTCTGTTCGTTTTATTTTTTTATTTGGATTGAAATGGATCAGTAACCGAGCATGAATGCAAGTGCATCACCCCAGTCACCAGGAACTTTTGTTCCAGCATTGTTTTTGGAACTCTGCACCATGCTGGTCACTTCGGTAAATGTGTTGTATCCTGCACTTCCATCACTCCATGAGATAGTTCCGCCGTTGTTATGGCGTTCGCCGAAACGCAAAGCACTGTTTGCATCTGTCAGACTGGCAAGCAGCAAATGCGGCAATGCGTGGATGGCAGGTCCTTTCAAATCCATAACAAAAGGAAATCGTCTGGACACAGTCATTTTTCTGATAACTGTATCGGCAGGTTCAGAGGAATCGTTGTTTCCAACACGCCCGTTCATTCCGTAAGAACCAGAGAACATGTCTGATGCTCCGCCATTGACAAGGGCAAAATCACAGCTGCTGTTATCAATTTTTTCACCAGCATAAGAGGGACAGGTGAAAAATTTTGAGTTGCCGCCGACATAGCTGGAAATCGAAATCATCCAGTAGCCCGCGTAAATATTATGCGTTGGATTGCCTGCCGGGGCGAAGTTATCGTTGTCTTCTGCATACATTCCTAAGGCAAGAGCCATCTGTTTCTGATTGCTGATGCAGTTGGCTGTGCGTCCGCGTTCACGGGCGGAATTGAGGGCGGGCAGCAGAATTGCCGCCAGAATCGCAATAATAGCGATCACTACCAGCAATTCAATCAGTGTGAAACTGAATGATGATTCCATTTTTCTGCTGTTGCGGATGCTTTCTTTTTTGGTTTTCGATTTCATGATTCTTTCTCCTTTGGTTAGGGGTGCGGATTTGAAAATCCTTTTTCTGTTAATATTTTTTTATATGGGGAGTTATTATACTTGCAGGAGGTATCATTGTCACTTTTTCAATAGAATCATCACCGCGCAGTATTCTGACGATGTATTCACCAGCCAGTTTCCCTGCCGTTGTTACATCCTGCAGACAGAGAAATATCGTATCGAAACACTCAGGCGCATTGAATTTCCATGAGTCAAACATTCCGCCGATACATCTGACATGGCGATGCTTGATCATAATGTCATTCAACCCGTCAATAGATGGATTGTCTGCAAAAATTCCGAGATTGGCATTGGGATATTTTTTCAGCAGCTCCGGCAGTTCTTCCAATGTTCTGATATGGGGAATATCAAGGGAGTCAAGAAACTTTTCTGATTCATTCAAACGGAATTCTCCAGTCGTATTCAAGTTCGGAAAGAATGTCAATCCGATATTCATTCCTGCGTCAAGCATCTTTTGCCCCAACAGGTTGATCGACAGACGCGCATCATTGGTCAATGCAGGGAACGGATAATTTTTCAAATACTGATCAACGCATACAATGGGGAATTTATTGGCGATCAATCGGTTGAATGAAGGAAGATCGTCTGGTTGCGCGGGCGGTGAAAAAAGAACTGCTGCATCGCAGAAACGCTGTTCGCATAAGGATATTATGTTATGAAATTTTCCTTCGCGCAAACTGTTCGGCATGATAGTCAATATATAACCGAATTCCTCAAGCTCATGATCCAGAGCTGATGCGATGGGAGCGGTGTGTTCAAATTCAAGCTCAGCGATAACAAACAGCACGAGTTTGGTTTTACCGCCAGCAAGCTGTTGTGCAATACGATTGGGAATGTAATTCATATCCATCGCCAACTGCCTGATCAGTTTTTTTCTTTCAGGGTTGATACGCGGATCATCCCGCAATGCTCTTGATACTGTTGACGCATTGCAATTTGCTGCTGCCGCGATGTCAAGTATCGTTACTGCCATTTTTTTTTTACCATAAAAGTTTTTATTTCAAACGGTTTCAATTCAATATGCTGCAGATTGCCGTCAAGCATTTCTTTGTGCAGCATATTCCATTCCATCAAATCACATTCCCATATTTCCAGATTGTCCGTTGCATATTGCAGTATCCCATAAGAATTTTTACCACAGGTTTCTACGACTCTGATTACTATGGTGTCTGAACGTTCTGCTTTTTTTACTGTTTCAAGAGATATGCCATTGCCAGATATTTGTCGGCAGAACGGTTGGATTTTTTCAGTGCAAACGCCGTCAAAAAGCATCGGTTCACGGTTCAGTACCGCTGCCGCGTGCAAAACACAGCTTTCTTCAAGTTTTCCATCATGAGGCAGCAAACTGTAGGTAAAGTGATGTATGCCTCTGTCAGCTTCTGCATCAGGATAGCGTGGTGAACGCAGCAGAGCAAGATCGATCACATTATCTTTTATCCGATATCCGTATTTACAGTCATTGAGCAGTGCAACACCGCCGTTGCCATCGGAAATATCTGCATAGCGCTGTCCGCAGCACTCGATCTGAGCCTGTTCAAAAATATTGTTTTCACAAGTTGATCGTTTTATATAAGCGTATTGGATATCAAAAGATGCCTCATTTGTATAAACATTTACGGGGAATGCTGTCCGCAGCATCATCCGAGATTCCTGATAATCTGCAACTGTTTCAAAATCCAGCTGCCTGCTTTCAGGATGAAGGATCACCCGTTGGGATAAGTTCGAGTTGCCGAATTTGAAATCAAAAGTAAGGATACTTCTGACTGGACCTGAACAACCGTTGAAGTGCCATGCTGTCAATGGTTCAGGCAGACGGTCTCTGGTATAATATTTTTCAAGATCCCATGCTTCAAATTGCAGTGGTCGGTCATGGTAAAGCGATAAAATATTACCGTGTCCAGCCATTATCTCCCGATTATATTTTTTGTCAAAAGCACTTATAAGTTGTCCCGCTGAATTGAATTGATAGCGTATAAGGTCATTTTCCAGTATCGGAGAATCCAGCGATTTGACAGGTGATGCGACTGCGGATGAACGGACAAGGGTTGTAAAACTGTTCGCTGGCAATTCACAAAGTGTGTACAACCTGCCGTTTTCCCACTGCGCAGGGAGTTCTTTTCCCGAAATATCAGTTACTCCGCAATTTCCCCATGATTCAGGCATTAAAATC
>JAZSRU010000004.1:0-10667 GCA_045538635.1 Victivallaceae bacterium | reverse complement strand
GAGGCATTTTTGTTTCATCAGGCGAAACGGTATGACATCAAAGGCAAAAAATATTTTGAATATCCCTCTAAATTCTACTGTGAAGACATCGGATTGCGAAATATCCACTTGAATTTGCGTCAGCAGGAAGAAACGCATATTATGGAAAATATTATCTATAATGATTTGCGTATAAAAGGATATGCCGTTGATGTGGGAGTTGTGAAGATCGTTGAAAATGGAGAGGATGGCAAGCCGCACCAAAAAAGTTGCGAAATTGATTTTATCGCATCTAAAGGAATAAAAAAATATTATATTCAGTCGGCATTGTCTATGAATGACCGGGAAAAAGCAGCACAGGAAGCCCGTCCGCTTCTGGCAGTGAATGACTTTTTCCGGAAGATCATAGTTTCAAAAACTCCAATGAAACCGTGGTATGATGAAAATGGCGTACTTCATCTTGGATTGTATGATTTCCTGCTTAATGATGATATCTTTGAATAATGCAGAATCAGGCCCCACAATAAACGCCATTGGATAAAGCCGTATCATGGAGAAGAAGTGAAATGAAAAAACTGTTATTTATATTTTTTGTGTTGGGGGCAGTTCTGCTCCTGACCGGGTGTGTCAGCGGGGATCGGCTGACCCGTAATACTCCCTTTGCTTCCGGGAACAACTCTTTTTACCGGGACGGTGTCAACCTTTTCCCCCTTTATTACAAGGAAGGAAAACAGCAATCGATTCTGTTTCCGCTGATTGACATTGATGACCGGGGCTTTGCGGTGCGGCCGTTTTATCACAAAGACAATGACGAACACGGCATCTTGTGGCCGTTGGCGGCGTTCAATAAAACCGAAGGCTGGGGCGGACCTTACTATTGGAAGGGAAAAAAAATTTCGGATTGCTGCCGTTTTTTATAAACGATGATGAGTTTGTGTGGGTATTCCCCGCGTCGTGGTACAGCAAAAAATATGGCAATTATGCTGTCTTGCCGCTGTTTTACAAATGCAGCGAGTTTGTGTGGGTATTTCCGGCATCGGTTTTCCATCTTCGCTGCGCTATGACAAGGAAATACCGGGCGGCGGAAGCTCACCTTGCAATAAAAAATCAGTCTATATTCACCTAAACATTGACTGATAATTTAAAAAAATTTGAAGAGTTTGAGGTATAATAAATTGCGATAGCAAATAAAAGACGCCGAAACGCCCCGTGTTTTGCTTATGCAAAACACTATACCCCATCCCCTCAAGTCTTATTTTTAGTACACAGCTAAATTATTTATAAAACTGCAATTACCACAGCTTAAATTTTTTGCCGAGATAATAATCCCAGAGCCAGAAACTTATATAATTGCATGAAAGTACACTTGAAGCATATTCACTGCCGGGCGGGATGTCTGACTGCGCCGGATAAGTAAATCCTCTGAACTTGTCAACTGTAAGTTTTTCAAGTACATTTCCGGCTTTTTCCGCCACATCTTTTCTGCCGAGGCGGACGGCAATAATGATTGCAGCAAAAATACTTTGAGTACTCCCTGCCCGGCGCCGTTCCCCTCCCCATGAAAGAAACGGCAATTCCAATGGATTCTGTATTCCGTCAATTTTCCCCGCCGGAGTCATTGAAAAATTGTCCTTTTCATGATTATACTTCATGATGTAATAATTCAAACCGTCATCAGCAAGTTCAACAAAAAGATCATCCTGCAATGATTTTTGCAAAACTTCCCGGCAGAAACCGTGATATTCATCAGCTATTTCCCATAAACAATTCATTGCCAATGACTTCAGCATCAAAGGATTTTCATTCTGCCGGTAATATTGCGCCCCGTCATAAAGTTCTCCTTTTCTGAAACGATTTCTCAAAGTATTGAGAGCATTTTCATATAAATATTCTTCATGCAAAAGGCGTTCAACTTCTTTTTCGCAAATCTCATTTCTGCCGAAACAGCATGGCATTGAAGCAATACCGAGAAATACCGGAGCAATATAATCATATAACTGCGGTGCTTTTTTCATAGAGAAAAAACCGGGAGAATAGTTTATGTCACGCCAGAATTGCGCCATTTTTTCAAGCATATTTTTTATTTGCAAACGCTCATCTTCATTTGCAATATTATAATATTCAACAAGTCCAGACATGACAAACAAATACTGATCTCTGGAACAATGTTCACTGAATTGCGCTCCGTAAGGCTTTGGGAAAAAACCTTCACATCTGCCTTTTTTGCCCAGTTCATAGATATAACATACTGCGGAAAATGCTTTTTGTGCGCGCCGCAGAGCAGAAGCAGAGCGGGTTGTCTGATAATTCAAACTCTCTGCGGCAAGATATGCACCGGTAGTCATTCCGGCATCTTCATAAGGCATGAAAATATGACCTGGAATATCACTGCCGAGTATTTTCGGGATACTGTTTTTTTCAGTGACAATTTCCCGGCTTTCATAATCAAGCATCATACGGACGATATTAACATCATCCATCGCCTTTTCTTCAATGAGACTTGAAAACTCTTCAGCTCTTTTCTGCAGCAAATTATTCATATTTTTTATTTCTCAGGATTATACATATCTTCATTTGCGTAAACGTCATCTGCTTTAAATGTTCTTGCAGAACCGTCACTCATTGCCATATTCACTCTACCGCTGTGACGGACACCGAGAACGCCATATTTCAAACTGGTATTAAGCGGATCAGAGGCAAGACCTGACAATTTCAAACCGTTACATCCATAACTGTAATTATCATATTCATCACTGCTGTCAACGACGAGAAATTTATTGGAATGATTTTTGATTGCTGATAATCTTATCCAGCTCATTGACATATTATAACCGTATTTCAAATTATTACTGAAAACAAAAGCAGTTGTCTGTGACGGGCAGCGGAAAACATAATATTTCTTATCTGAAGTTCCCCAACTGTTAAAATATCCGAACATTTGTTGTGCGAGAAAACCGTGCCAGGCATAAAGAGTGGAAACAGGAGATTCCTGAAATCTTGGCAGGAATGAATCATTTTCATCTGCATACATCATTGCATTCAGTCCTATATTTTTAAGATTTGACAGACATTGTACAGCTCTGGCACGCTCACGGGCCTTATTGATAGCAGGCAGCAGCATACCCGCAAGAATAGCGATAATTGCAATTACGACCAGAAGTTCAATCAATGTAAATAATTTTTTCATAAATTCATCCTTTCGTTAAATGTAAAGTTATTCCTTAAACAATAATAAACGGAGTGATTTTGCAGAAACTGTTACTTTATCAAGCGAAACTTTTTCTCCTGAAACAGCATCTTTAACAGAAATGTATTTTTCCGGCATAACAACCTCAATAACCTTATTTTTATCTGTTAAATTAACAACTGCTGCGAGCATCTCACCTTTTTTGCGATATGCACTGATTTTTATTTCCGTATCAGAATCCGCAATTCCATGCTTATTTTCCCAGTACGGTAAAAATTCAACATCACTTCCGGTAATGAATTTTGTATATGGAGTGCGCATTTGGGCAAAAGCTCCGGGATGACAGAAAAGCGGCCACATCATCATGTCATAAAGATAACAAATTGCAATCAATTCTATGGTCGGTTCAGGTGTTTTATTGGAATAATTTGCATTGCCGCTTTTTGCAAGTTCAGGCAACAGCAAAAGCGGAGAACCGAACTGACGGGCCGTAAATTCAGTCAATGCACGTTCTTCCGGCATCTGTTCTGTATAACTGTGCAATATTCCTGCATACTGTTCCCCGTCAAGCAAAACATCACAGAAAGCTGTAATCGGCAAAACAATAGGATTACTGCTGACATGTCCAATAAAAAGTGTTTCTTTACAATGTTTACGGAATTCAGTATAGGCACGTTTTGCAATAGAGCGTACAGCCATTATCGGCCATTTTGCTTCCGGCCGACCGAATTCATTAATAAAACCGCCATGCCTGACATTTTTGCTCGGAGTGGGCCATGCGAGATCATAATAAACTCCTGAGAATCCGTATTTTTTTCTGCCGAGATCATACGAATAAACAACAAAATCCTGCCATGATTTAATATTCGGAGCAACAGTATCCAAATAAAATTCACCTTTTTTCTGACTTTCTTCACGTTTCCAATCATCAAAGAAGAGATTATATTCAATCAATGAAGTGGAAACATTATTGAAAAACGTATATGCACTGGTGAGTTTATCAGTATTTTCTGTCTTTTTTATTACTTTCAACGCAGCATCACTTGCTTCCGGAACATAACCGAAAAATTTCATGTTTGTCGGCACGAAAGTATAACGTCTCTCTAACTCACGCCATCTCTGCGGACGCGGACGGACAGGACTTGCCTGAATTCCGAATGAAATATCTTTTTTGCCGTCAATTATTGTTTTACGACCGATAACATGATAAATCAAACGGACATCATTGGCATTTTTCTCAACAGAAACTGCTTTTTCCGGAGCTTCACGGAACCAATTTTTGGCACTTTCACTGAAAATAAGCATACCTCTGTCTTTGTCACCAATCCAGAAAAACGGCATAAATGGATATGATGTTTTCTTTTCCGGAGTTCTGCCGTAGTAATGTTTTGAGCCTTGTCCGGCACCTGAACTTTCAGTAAATGCAAGAAATTCAGAATTTTCCTTCTTAAACGGGAAAACTATATCAAACCTGTCAACAGACAATTTTTTATCACTTGTCAGAACAACATCAAAATACAACATTCCATCATATTCCAGATGACCGGTTACTTCAATTTCAACATCTGCGTTTTCAGCAGAAGCACGATAATCGATTTCCGTTGCCGTATTTTTGATAATTTCCCATTTGTCAATTTTAAAATCAAACAGTCTGCCGCCGCAGGCAAGTTCAAATGTAATCGGAGCAGCAAGCAATTCTCTGCCCGCACTTGTCACCTGTTGCGGCAAAAGTGACCGATTTGAAAAATCATAACAACGGTTCCAGCAATAAAACCTATGCTTTTCAACTTTCAAATCCTCAAACGGAGCAGGTACTTTATCTGAATATCCAAGTTTATTATTCAACCATACAGAAACATCCGGGAACAGATTTCCGGCAGAATCTGAATGCAGTTTTCTATTATTTTTATCAAAAAGTTCTATAACCACACTGAACTTTTTATCAGGAATAAGTTTATTCAGCGGAAATTTCACTTCAATTTCCGGCATAATACGCTCAACAATATTTTCTGCAATCTTTTTTCCGTCAACAACAAGAGAAAAGATGAGTTTGCTGTTTTTTATTAATGTACCCGGCATTCCGGAACAGTCTGTAACTGCACTTAACATGCCGGAATTTTTCTGTAAGGAAATTTTCGGAGCAGTAAAAGGCGGCGGAGTTTTGTATGGAAAAAATTCAGAACGGTAGTACATTTTATTGAATTTCCGGTTTACCATCTGAAAACTGACTTTATCAAAGTCTTTCAATGATCCTGCTCCGGTAACATCAGAATGCAGAGTCCATAAATTCATCCGATCCTCATAACACTGTTCACTCTGTGCTATACGGCTCATAACGCCATTTTTGAAGGTATCTGCAAAAACAAACATTTTACCACTGTTATCGCCTGCTCTGAAATTAACATCAACAGAAAAGCGGCCGCCTCCCTTGATATTCTTTATATTATTCATGCGAACGACAGGTGCAGTTGCAGTTGTAAAACGCAATGTTCCAAGTTCCAATTCATTCCAGGGCGCATTGGTATCCCATACCGGAATCAGAGAAACTGTCTCTGTCCCGTTACGTCGCAAAATATTCCACCGGAAAGAAGTTGTCACATTCGGACATTTTGTTCCCAATGCAGCAAAAGGAATATAATACAGCACATAATCATGGCCGTTTTTTGATGTTTTTTTAATTGTAATATTTTTACTGTCTGCCTCAAAACGTCTTACAGGAGCATCATTCGACTGCAAAAGTAAAGTAAAAATATCTTCTTTCTCACCAATCGGGGTATCAAAAAGAAAATACATACCGCTTTTATCATAAAACATTGCCACATCTGTCTGACGTGAGGCAAAAGTCCGGCTTGAATTATCAAAAAAACCGCAATAAAGATTAGTGGTCATCCATATTTCATCTCCGGAATTAATTTCTTTTGCAAAATCAAACCCGTTCCGCAAAGGAATTTCCATAAGAGAAATACTTTTCAACTGTCCGCGTTTTTCGGCAGAAACAGTACTTTTAGCAAGTTCTTCAATCTCTTCTGCATTCAGAACACGGTCATAAACTGCAAAATCTTCAAATGCAGTCTTATTACCTTCATTTTTTCCGCACCACGGCGGCACATATCCGCCAATGGTCAAAGCATCAAATGCTCCCGGAGTACGGTAAATATCAGATTTTAAAGATGAAACTTTTTTGCCATCAATATAAAGTGTCAATTTCTGACTGTCAAAAGAATACGCAACATGATAAAATTTATCCTTCCAGGAAGTTACAGGATATATCGCCCCGACTTTACTGACTTTCGGTACCGGCTCTGCAAATCCGCTTTTGCGGGAAATCGCAACAAAAAGATTCTTCGGTTTGCGTGAATCAATATGAATATTCAAAGCTCCTTCATTTTTTCCCGAACCTGAAAAAGCTGCAAACACTGATGCTCCGGAAGAAAATCCGTTCCAATTAACCGGTCTGCATTTGAAAGCAACGGTCCCCTGTTTTTTTATAAAAGGAACCCCGGAAGTAAATTTCATAAAATGCTTATCATCAAAAACTGCAGACTTGCGTTTTTCGGCGGGAAATGCAATAAAATCCGTTACAGTATTTTCAGTACATTTCAAATCATATTTATTAATATCAATACTTACCTTACCGTCAAATGAAATCTGCAAAGCCGGTATCAGAATTTTTTCTGCGGCGCTATGTCCGAAACTGTGATCCACCATTGAATCTGCTGCCATCAATACTGTCGCTGCCATTGATATTGTCACGAATAATAATTTTTTATACATTATCTTACTCCCACATATCAGCATCCCAGACATTACCGTTTATATCCTGATAGGCAAATGGGGCGTAATATTTGTTTTTAACATTTTTCCAGTTGAATCCTGCCGCATGTCCGTCCGCATACATGGTATTGCATTGTCCTCTGAAGTTGATATTATCCCCCTGTCCATGAGGCGCGCCAATCGAGAGATAATTTGAATTGTAATCCGGATTGCCGTTGCCCGCTATAAACTGAATATCCTGCTTGCGGTAAAAATAAGCTGTCCAGCGTTTGCCATTGACATCGGGACGGACAAGGACCTCAAAATCCGTTTCAGCTTGCGGCAGCAACCGGGGAATATATGATATATCATAATTGTACTTGCGCAAACGGCTGCCTTTGTCATGGGTAGGCTCATAGAGATAAGTCGGAGAACTTCCGCCACCGGAGTTGCGGAATCGGCACAAATAAAGCTGTCCACCTTTAACCGGAACTGCAATCTGTTTGCCGAAACGGTCTTTGACAAGATGCTGAAGCATACCGTCTTTTTCATAAGCACCTCCGCCATCACCTTTATTTGCCGGAAGTTTCAAACCAACAGGAACAGCTTCACGGTCTGAAGTAAGCAAATAATATCCGGCATTATCAAATTTCTTTTCGCCAGTTGCACCAACTTGAGTCAAAATGACACGATTGGGAGAAAAACTTTCCATACGGAACTTGAACCCGCTCAACTCTGATGCTTTGTCAACAAGCATACCACTGGGAATTGCAATTTCATGCCAGCCGGGTTTATCAACTTCAGTTTCCAGAGTCAAACGATATTGAAAAGAATCACAAAACCATTCCGCCCCGAAAATATTAGTGCATAAAAATAATGCACATAAAATTTTACCTGCGTGATTTTTCATAAATAAAACTCCTTATATTTTATTTCAAGAAGTAAGCTCTGTATAATTTTTTATGATTGCGTCACAATTTGCACCGATGGCGGCGACATCTGCTCCGCAATTTACAAAATCATATCCTTCGAGGTAACACTGTTCCAATGACGGGACTGAAACTGTACCTGCAAATTTACCGTATTTATGAGCTGTTTCAACTATATATTTACGAACTCGATGGATTTCAGGATCATCAAAGTCTGCGGGACAGCCGATGGCATGACTGAAGTCGCCCGGACCGAAAAATATCATATCTATTCCGTCAAGCTGACAGATTTTATCCAGTTCGCTCAAAGGTTCGGGATCTTCGATCTGAACGATGACCAGACGGTTTTCATTCATAAATTTAATATATTCTTTGAAATCAAGTTTGCAGTAAAGTCCGTCGGCATTACCGCCGTCAACAGGGCGCAGACCGACAGGTTGAAAACGCACTGTGTGTACTATTTCCTGCGCTTCTTCATAACTCATCAAATGCGGGATCATAATGCCGCTTGCATCCGCTTCCAGAGGACGGATATAATCACTGTATGAACCTTTGGCAACACGGACAATACAGTCACAGCCGTATGCTTTGGCGGCAAGGATCTGATTGCACATGGTGCTGTGGTCGGTAGGGACGTGTTCCTGACAGATCCAGATCGCATCAAAACCTGACATGGCAGCAATTTCAGCGGCACGGGGGCAGCCGAGGTTTAGTTTATAAGATATTGCTTTCTGACCTGCACGCATTTTTTCGAGAACTTTTGATTTCCGTGGATTTAGCATTTTTAACTCCTTTCATATCTTATATTTGTGCAAATGTATCTGAAGCAGACTCCGGAGAATATTGGCATCTTTTTCCGCCAGAGCATTAACAATTTGACGATGCTCACGGCAGACATCTTCAAATGATGTTACAGATTTACTGAATTTATTTTCAGGGTCATGGAGTTGTTCAGTAAAAAAATGTACCACCAGCGGTATCATCCCCTTGAGAAAAATATTATCTCCGCATGACAGCAATGTACTATGAAACTCAATATCTGTTTTAAGTCTTTTCACCAGGTCTTCACCTGTATTTTCAAATTTTTCACAGATTTTATTCAACTTGTCAATATCATCACTGCTGACATGATTAACCAGCATTTCTGCACAGCCGAATTCAATCATCAGACGCATTTCAGCGAGTTTCGGAAGTATTTCATGCTGGGAGGCAAGCAGCGGGAAATAACCGCTGTACGGATTTTCCGGCACAAGACTTCGGATAACAGTTCCAACTTTCGGCTTGGATGAAAGAACTCCCAGTGTGCGATAATGACGCAAGGCTTCACGCACAATATTTCTGCTGATGCCGAGTTTTTCCGCAAGTTCCGGTTCAGCGGACAAAGAATCTCCAGCTTTCAATCGGTTATGTACAATATACTCTCCTATTGCTTTGACAGCAGAATCAAAAGTATTTTCTTTGACTATCGGTGCAAATCCCATAAAAAAACTCCAAAATATTAAAAATCAAACCATTTGTCATATTGTACTACAATTTAAAAAAAAAGCAAATAATATTTTAATTTTTTTTTGATTTTTTATTTTTCTATACCATTTTTATGCAACTTTACATTTTTTTGTTTGAGTTTGATTTTTTGAACAGCCATATCATTTCCCATAATCTATTCCCGGATATAGCTGAAATTACTTGTTTTAAGGACCATATAAAATAAAAACGGTACCAAACGGCACCTTTTTCCGCAATTTAAGCACAAAAATGGCGGCGGGCTTTTTTTCGCTCCCCCGCCATTCTGAAACGCTTTTTGAGTCTAAAAACTCAGAATTTGGCTGTGAAATGAAATTCTGAAAATCGCTTCACTTTCTGTCAGAAAAACTCAGAATTAATAAATATCAACGTAAAGTTGCATGAAAATAAAGACGTTTATTTTTTCTGTCGTAAACAACAAAATCTCCACAGTCAGTATTTTTGCGACTGTTGTAAAAAAGACCAGTATCTACATAAATGCTGCTATTGGAACGGAATTTGTTTTTGTGATATTCTATTTCGCCACTGACTGTATAATCTATGGTGATTCTTTTAGAAATTTCTTCAAACTTCCAATCTTGCAAAATGGCAGCTTTTTTCAATGCCTCCTCTTCAATATCTCCTTCAAAAAAATAATTGTTGTAATTTCTATAATAGGCGGCATTGTGCAACTGTATTCCGCGACCGTTATAGGTCGGTAAATTTACGGCATATTCCGGGTTCCTTATAGAGTGAGCTACACAAAGGAACCAGGAGGGAATAACCATAAACATCACGCTGGGGGCAGAAGCGAATGCCAACAGAATTACAGTTAATATTTTCAGAAAATGTTGGTTTATATTGCGTGTACATCTGATAATAATTTTTCCCATAAAATACACAGCATACCCCAAATTCCAAAGAATAATCAACTGAAAGTTAAAGCAGCAAGCAATAATCATCGTCAGCAATATAATCCCATGAATTATCAAATTTTTCTTATTGACTTTCATTGTTATTCTTCTTGCTTTGCCGTATCAATAGATCTTATCAGCATTACCCGGATTTGTGAGCAACTATTGTTTAACGTTGGTTAATATACTATCTGTAATGAAGTATTGCAAACTCTCATTTTTCATTTTTTCATCATCCGTCGCACGAAGTGCTATGGATGACAGGTCATACGGAGCGTGAGCGGAGTGCTTCATATCGGAATGAAATGAAGATGCTTCATATTGTGGAGTGAAACGAAACAATGCTTCATCGTCAGGCTTTTATGAAGCACGGCTTCGCCGTATGAAGCAGCACATTGTGCC
>JAZSRU010000126.1:0-4408 GCA_045538635.1 Victivallaceae bacterium | reverse complement strand
GGTCCTGGCGTTCCGCAAGCCGATGTCCTCACAATAATACTTCATCGGATACTCAAAGTAGGATTTGCCCCTGACATCATACCGCTTGCTTTCGGTGAAGAGAAATGCATCTTTGAGATGTTCCAGATAATTTTTCAAAGTATTGACGGAAACATCCACCTTTTTTCTGGAAAGAATGGTATCGGCGATTTTAGAGGGATTGGTCAGAGAACCGATTGCCGAACACAACAAATCCAGAATTTGAGCCAACTCTTCCGGATGTTCAATTTTTTTGCGTTCAGCAATGTCTTTCAGATACAATTCATCAAAAAGTGAATTCAAATATGCCATCTTTGCGCCATCATCCTTTTGATTAAGGATAAGCGGCATCCCGCCAAAGAAAGCATATTGTTCAAACGCATCTTTTTTATCACCGCCGACAGCAGAATAAAACTCTGCAAAGGAGAGCGGATGGATCCTTATTTCATCTCCGCGTCCCCGGAACTCGGTCAGGATATCGGTCGACAGCATCTTTGAATTGCTCCCGGTAACATAGACATCAAGATTGGGAATCTCCTTGAACTCATTGAGGGCATCGTAGAAAGTGATTTTTTTACCGTCCGGCAAATAGGGATTTTTCACCGGCTCGCACATCTGGATTTCATCAATGAAAAGATAATACTGCCCACTTTTTCCGTCAATCAGGCTGTGGACGTAAGCCGCCAGTTCCAGTGGATTTCGGTAACGGATATTTTGGGTCAAATCCAATTCAATATGAATGATTTGCTCCTCTTTTACCCCTTGCTGCAGCAAATAATTCCTGAACAAAGTCCGGAGCAGATAAGATTTTCCGCAACGGCGGATGCCGGTAATGATTTTTACCATTCCGTTCCATTGCCGGTCGATCAACTGCTGTAAATAATGATCGCGTTTTATTTCCATAAACGGCAACCTTTCATTGTAAACTTGCCTAAATATTTAGTCGTTCTTACAATAATATACATCGTTGCGTTGATTTGTCAAGCAATGCTCATTGTAAACTTGCCTAAATTTTTAGTCAACTTGTCAAAGAAGCGCGGCAGTATCAAATAATTTTTCGCAAATTTCTCCACAGCCGGACTTGTGACAGGATTCTTTGCATAGAGCCACGATTAGGGCGTGGTATTCGTTATAAATGGTGACATCACCGGGCAAAGCGTCCATAAAAATCTTTTGCAGAATGTCGTAATGCAAAGTTCCGTCAAGGTGCAAATGCCGCTCCGCCACCCGCCGGGTGTAGGCATCAATGATAAAAATCGGCTTGTTAAAAGCATAAAGCAAGATGCTGTCCGCCGTTTCCCGACCGACACCTTTGACAGAAAGCAATTCTTTCCGCAAAGCCCAAACATCTGCTGACTGTTCAAAGGCAGATTCACGCTCAAGCATAAACGCCGCCATCGCTTTCAAATAAGCGCACTTCTGCGTAAAAAATCCCGCCGGACGGATCAACTCCTGCAACTCCGTATCCGGTGTCGCCAGAACACGCTCCGGCGACATCACCCCGGCAGAAAGCAAATTTTCGATCGCCTTTTCCACATTGGTCCAGGCGGTGTTCTGGGTCAGGATAGCCTCGGTAATAATCTCCCACCGCAAGCCGGTCTGACAAGGCTACCAATCTTGCGGCCCGTAATAAGTCAACAGAGTATCAAAAAATGCGTTGATTAAATTTGTTTTCTTGTCAATAGATTGTGTTTTCATGATATTCCACAACAAATATCCCGCTTTTCTTGAAAAGGGTTGGGGTTTGGGGAAGGAAAAAATCTCTTTTCTCGTGAAAAGAAGTTTTTCTCTTCCCCAAGAACCGAATCCATTATTCACAAAAACAAGTAATTTTTCTTGTGGCCGCCCAGCTTGGGAGCCATTTTTTCGGCGGCGGCTTGCATGAAAACGGGATCAAGATCCCGGGCGTGTTTGGAGCAAATGTCCCGACAGCGCATACAACTGATACAGCGGTCTTTATCGGTCTTGCGGGGATCAGTTTTGTCGATCGCCCCCACCGGACAACCGGAAGCACAAATTCCGCATTTATCGCAAGCATCATTGGCTTGGGGCTTGAAAGGAATATCCACAAGGGCTTTGTAGGTTTCATGACTTCCGGCAAGGTTCAACGCTCCGAAAACGCCGCTATTGAGTTTTGCAGAAATCTTGCGGGCAAAATCCGCAAGTTCCTGGGCATCGTCTACATCAGGACGACCAGTGGCAAACTGCCGGAAGATGGAGTGTTCAGCCACAGCAGCGACCGCCGCCACACAAATAAATCCACATCTCTCAAGGACGTCCTGAAGTTCAGTCAAAGTGTCGTTCCATTCCCGATTGCCGTAAACACAGTTCAGAATCGCTTTCGCCCCATTGCCGGAAATCTTTTTGATCCGTTCAACAGCGACTTGCGGAACCCGCCCGGCAAACGACGGAACCGAAAACAGACAAACATCCTCCGCCTGTAAACTCATACTCTCAATATCCCGGCAAATATCCACCTCGCAAAACTCGCCTCCGAGATTGCCAGCCAGAATATCCGCCACCTTCTTCGTCCCGCCCGTCGGACTGAAATAAATATTATAAAGCATTTTCTTCCCCCAAAGTATATTGTGATATATTTGCACAAAAAGTTTTTTCCTCTTCTTTCATCAATTCACAAAATTCTGCCCAATCGGGATTTTGTGGAACGCAAAAAGCGAGCGTTCCCATTTCGCCGCCGTACCCGTGAAGTTCTTTCGGGGGCTTTCCCGCACAATCATTCCGGGTGGGATACAGTAAAAATCCGAGATTTTTTTGCAAAACGTACATATATGAAATAAGCTGAAAACGGTCTTCCCTTGCAACATTACTGGCATCAAGCTGCTTATACTTGGCATCAAGCACAGAATTTTTACCGATAAAGTCGGGATAAATCCTACCGCTGTTATCAGTAAACAAATACCGCCGCCCTTTGCCGGTTTTATTTTCCGGGTGTTCAAAGCCCATCGGTTTCAACAAGGTTGCCAGATACTCCTCCCAGAGCCACGCCCCGTCAAAAACTATTCCCCGGATATGATTATCATCGTTGCCGGTGGAAACTTTATCGTGCCGCAGGATTCTCAAACACAAATCCCGCAAAAATGTGTATTCAGTAAAATACGGATGATTTTGCCCGCGTAAATTTTGAAAAATCACTTTATTGCGGTCATAAGCGTTATAGGACGGAGTTGCCTCTGTAATTAAATACACAGCATTTTTTATTTCATCATCGCTGTTTAAAATGACCGCCCGCCGCTTATTCGACTTGATAAACTCTATGGTGTGACAAATCAACTGTGTAACGGGATTATCGGCAGAGTATTCACGCATTCGGCAAGCAATTTTTCCGGCAAAAGGCAAGTTAAGTTTCAAGTGTCTGGCAATGTCGATTGCTCCTTTAACTTTGCTGTCGTTGCAATCGTATTGCCGGTACGCCCGGAACAATCCCTGCCGCAAAGCCCGGAGCAGACAATATGGAAATACATAAATCAGAAATTCCCATAATTCATCCGGCCCCATGTGATTTTCAAGATTCAAAATGTTTATCCCGAACACCTTTTGCAGCATATAATGGAGAAAATACTGCTTTTCGGACTCATCAAACCGGGAGTGTATAGCCACTTGCACACCATCAATGCAGAAAAATCCCATGGCATTGCCGGTTTTTAACTTATTTCCGGCAATGTCAAAAAGGGTTTGTGAACCGATATCGTCCTCATTTGCTCCCAGCGAATGAGGAAATATCAGCAGGTTCTTTTCTCTTTTGGTCAACTCCTGCAGAGTTACCCCGGCGTATGGCGCAAGTACAGCAATCTGTGCTTCCGTCAAGGGGTGCTCACTCAAAGAGTTGTCACAAACAGTGATCCTTGACATAGGATTATTCCTCTGTTTCTGAATCAGATAAACCGAAATATGCCTTTTCTAAATTTTCAAGAGCAGTTTCCGTGTCAAACGTCCCCCGCAGATACTCTTTCAAAAGTGGCATAATGTGCAAATCCCAGAGTCTCTGGAAATCACCTTTGTACTCTTTAAGTTTGAGGAAATATGCCGGACCGATATGAAACGCTTTACTTAAAGACTCCGTTTGCTCAATAATTTTATTCAAGCTGGTCATCTTCTCAAACGCTTCATCTTTGTATTCCGGAATCGTATCATCCCACATTTCCACAGCATCTTTTGCTTCGATTTCTTTCCATGTAAAGCGGCGGCGAATGGCAAAATCCATACTTTCTACGCTGCGGTCAATGTCGTTCATCGTGCCGATGATATAGACATTTTTCGGGATATAAAAACCGCCGTAATAAAGATCGGTTTCATCAATCAGATTGTCATATTGAGTAGTAACTTTGCCATCTTTTCCCCGATAACCGGGATCGACCGCATAGAATAATTC
>JAZSRU010000089.1:0-5199 GCA_045538635.1 Victivallaceae bacterium | reverse complement strand
GGGGAGAGGGAAAACACTTCTTCTCCCGGAAAAAGAAGTTTTTCCTCTCTCCCCCCCGCCCATTTCACCTTAATCGAGCTTCTGGTGGTGATTGCCATTATTGCTGTTCTTGCGGCGATGCTGATGCCTGCGCTTCAGCAGGCAAGAGAGCGCGGCCGTTCAGTCAGCTGTATGAATAATATGAAGCAGCTTGGATTTGCCAACGGACAGTATATGAATGATTATGACTATTATGTGCCCCGTCAGCAGGGGTACGGCTGGGTTCCGCGTCTGCTGGTTTATCTGGGGGGGGATGTCCGCAGGAATGCGCAGGGGCAACTGCATATTCCCAAGACGCTCCGGTCTCCTGTCATGCTTTGTCCCAGTTCTCAAGTTATGTCAGGAGCCAATACCAATAGTGCCGGAGCCGGTTGTAATTATACTGCCAACCAATTTGTCAGCGGAAAAGCCATCTGCGAATACCGTTCCAACGGAGCCGCAAATCTGAGTCCTCCCGGCTGCAGCAAAGCGGGAAAAATCAGACGTGTCAGTCAGGTGTATTTGTTTATTGAATATGCTGAAAGGCCGGATTGGAGCGATGGGACAGATGCCAGCGGTTATGATCGTCACGGATACCGTCATCCAGGTCGTATCGGCGCGCCTTTTGATAAAACTGCAGCCGGTAAAGATGTTCCGCCCAGTGCAAAAATGAATGTCACCATGTGTGACGGCAGCGTTAAAACACGCAGCGGCAGCATTGGATTGATTAAGGAGTTTGAGGCAGATTGGAGCAAAAGTCAGGCTTCCGATTGGTCAGATGCCTACGATATTTAACAAGGAATAATAATTGGAGAAAAAATGAAATATCTTTTATTGAGTTTGTTTTGTGCATCTTTTGCTCTCGGGGCGGAAAATTATTATAAGCTGCCTGACGTCAAACTGATCCATGACGGATGGACTTTTTACTATCAGCCGCTTCATAAGGGGCTGACGCCTTCCCGTAAATATGTTGCGACCACCGAAAGTATCCGGCGCGATGTGGAAATGATGGAAAAGTGTATGCCCGGCAGCGGTATCGTTATCCGCTTTTTCTCCGACAGGAAATGCTCCGGAGGCAGATCTTATAATGTAAGTGCCGTTTTCGGCGGAGATCTGCTCAAATATGAATACTTCAAAAAAGATATAGAAAATCTCCGCAATACGAAATTCAAAAAGTTCACCGACAACTTTCTGGGGTTGACCGTAAGTCCCGGCAATGTGGACTGGTTTGATGACAAGTCCTGGGCAGTTGTCTGCAGCAACCATAAAGTTGTTTCCCGTGTTGCCAGAGAAAGCGGAATGGTCGGTTTGAAACTTGATATTGAAGAATACGGTCAGAATACCATGTGGCGTTTCAAGCCGCAGGCGGGGCGTTCTCTTGAGGAAACGGTCAAAAAAGTCCGTCAGCGCGGACAGGAATTCGGAAAGGCGATCTTCAGTGAGTTTCCCGATGTTCATCTGCTGTGTTACTGGTGGTTTTCACTTGCCCGTACCAAAAATGACATATTCCACATGGATCGTGCCGAATATATGGTCGCTCCCTTTATCAACGGCATGTACGATGTGATGCCGGAGGGTGTTACCATCCACGAAGGAAATGAATCCTGCGCCTACCGTTCCAATAATGAAACGGAATTCAATCATCTGTCTGTTGACTTGAGAAAGAATTTTCTCCGTTGTCTTGATCCGGAAAATTTGAGAAAATACCGGGCGCAGACCATGCTTGCTCCGGGACTTTATCTTGATCCTCATTTCAGCGGCAAGCCAAATTTCTGGAGCAATCAGCTGAAGCCGGACCTGCAGAAAATGGGTGGCGTAAAACTGCTGAAACGCAACATCGTTCAGGCGGCTGAAGTTGCGGATAGATATGTCTGGCTCTGGCATGAGCGTTTTGCCTGGTATCCCAGTCATCATCCTGCCAAAGTTCAGGATGTGAACAAAATTGCACCGCAGTTGACTGAGGATATCGATCTTCTGCTCAAGCCCATGCCGCGGGCTGCTCTGCTGGTCAGGGAGCGCAAACTGCGAAATCTGGTCAGAAACGGAGACTTTTCCACTCCGGGCAAAGGCAATCGTGCGTTGGCATTTTTCAGCGAATGGTACAGCAGAAAACAGGGTAAATTCTTTCACAAAAACATCAACGGCAACGGTGTTGCGGCAGCAGCCGGCGTAATCAGTTCCTGTATTATGCAGAATTTTAATGTAAAATCAGGAGAGATGTATCTTGTCCGCTGCAAGGGCGGAAATCTGAGTTCAAAAACAACGGCATCCGCCAAGATCACTGTCTCCTGGAAAATGCCCGGAGGAGAACGTTTTGCCGATTACCTGAACCGCGGATATGTTTTCCGGAAAGGTCTGGGAAAACTGGAGCAGACTGAATTCACGGTCGTCGTTCCCGAAGGCGCAGAAACTCTTGAATTGATGCTCAGTGCCGGAAATTGTCAGGGGGGGGATGAGATTCATTTTGATGATCTCGAACTTTACAAAATCGTTGATTGAAATCAGCAGGTATTCATAAAAAACGCCGGATCATCCGGCGTTTTTTTTGCACTTTTTGGGGAGAAAATTTATTTTTTGGTAAAAAAATTATTCTTTTTGTGATTTTATTTGCCTGACAGCGATATTATATTAGCATCGTTATCAGGTAAATTCATCTAAAAAAGAAAGAGAGTGAAATATGGCTGTCGGATTTGGTATCATCGGTGCCGGAATGATCGCAGAACTGCATGCCCGTTCCATGCAGGAGCTGGATAACGTCAAACTCGTCGGATTTTATGATAAAAATTTTGAAGCCGCCAAAAAACGTGCTGCGGAATTCAATACCAAAGCGTACGAAAATTTTGATGAATTTCTGGCAGATCCGGAAATACGTGCCGTGACCATTGCAACTCCATCCGGTATGCATGGTGAAGTCGCTATCCGTGCTGCAAAGGCAGGCAAACATATCCTCTGTGAAAAACCTCTGGAGATAACTCTGGAAAAGTGTGATGAGATCATCCGGGCTTGTGATGAAAACAACGTGCTTCTTTCTCCGGTCTTTCAGAGCCGTTTCACCAAACCGGTCCAGCTGGTCCGCAAAGCGATGCAGGAGGGGCGGTTCGGACGTATGGTGCTTGCCAGTGCCCAGATGCGCTGGTTCCGTCCGGCATCCTATTACAGCGGATCATCCTGGCGCGGCACCTGGGCTCTCGACGGCGGCGGAGCTCTGATGAATCAGGCGATACACCTGATCGATCTGCTGCTTTACATCAACGGTGCGCCGGAAGAGGTTTTTGCATTTTCCGGAACACTCACCCACAGTATCGAGGTCGAAGATAATCTCTGCGCGACGGTGAAATACCGCAACGGTTCGTTCGGGACTATTGAAGTAAGTACCTCCTGTGCTCCGGGATTTCCCCGCAGACTTGAATTTTCCGGAAGCTGCGGCAGTGTAGCATTCGGAGACAATTATATCACCCGATGGGAGTTTGCCGACAGTTGTCCGGATGACGAGATCGTCAAGAGCGAGCTGCGTCATCTGACCGATGCAGGCGGCGGAAGTTCTCCCATGAACATCAATGCCAACGGTCACCGCTGTCAGATATCCGACCTTGCTGAAGCCATTACGACCGGACGACCTCTGTTCCTTGACGGCAGAGAGGGCAGGCGTGCTCTGGAACTTATATGCGGTATATATGAATCAGCCAGGACCGGTAAACCGTATTTCTTCAAAAGGTAAAGCGTATGAGTATAAAACTTGACATCATTCCGGTGGTCATGCGTCTTCCGCTCAAATTCGGAGCAGAAACCATTGATTCCATAAAGATCGCTCATGTCGAATTTTCCGCCTACGGCAGTACCGGTATCGGAGAGACTCCGCTTTCGGTCGCCTGGGCGTGGCCGTCGCAGCTTTCTTTTGCAGAACGGGAAAAAGTCATGTGTGACTTCTGTCGTTTTCTGGCAGAAAATTATGATGTTCCAGAGCAGCATCCGATGACTGCGGGCAAGATGTTTCTTGACGGTAAACTTCCCATGCTTCATGAAAAGTTCAATGCCGCCAACCACACAGATATGCCTCACCTTGCCGCGCTTATTTGTGCTTCCGCATTTGATATTGCCATCCACGATGCCTACGGTAAATCACAGGGACAGCCGGTATACAGGTTATACAACAGTAAATACATGGAACACGACCTTGCATGGTTCTATGATGATCCTGCATTTGCCGGAAAGTATCCGGAGGATTATTTTGTTCCGGTTCCTGATTCTCTGCCGGTCTGGCATCTGGTCGGCGGCAAGGATCTGCTCACGGATTATGAACTTACCGGCAGTGAACCGCAGGATGGTTATCCGGTGACTCTGGTCGACTGGATAAAACGTGACGGTTTGAAGTGTCTCAAAATAAAACTCACCGGCAAAGATCCCGTTTGGGATTATGACCGTGTGGTATCTGTCGGCAGGATAGCGATCGAATACGGATGTGATTCACTTTCCCCTGATTTCAACTGTCAGGTCACTGATCCGCAGTACGTCAATGACATTCTCGACCGCCTGAAAGCGGAAGAACCGGAGATTTTTGATTTGCTCATTTACGTTGAACAACCGTTCCCGTACGATCTTGAGGCCAACCGCATAGATGTACATTCATGTTCGGAACGGAAGCCGCTGTTCATGGATGAAAGTGCTCACGACTGGCGCTTTGTCAAGCTCGGATACAGTCTCGGCTGGAACGGAGTCGCACTGAAGGTTTGCAAAACGCAGACCGGAGCATTGCTTTCAGCGTGCTGGGCGAAAGAGCATGGCATGAAACTTATGGTGCAGGATCTCACCAATCCGCGTTATGCCATGATGCCGCATGTTCTGCTCGCCGCCAATATCGGGACCATTCGCGGAGTCGAGTGCAATGCGCCGCAGTTTTATCCGGAGGCATCGCTTGATTTTGAAAAAGAACATCCGGGAATGTATGAACGCCGCAACGGAGTTGTGGTCATCCGCAGTCTGACCGGTAACGGCTTGAGCTGCTGAATGTTCCGGATTTGAATTGAAAACTTCCGGTCCTGATACATTTTGTCTGTTGCAACTGACAAAATGACAAAATATAATATTTTGTTATTGTCCCATTTTTTGTGAAAGTTGTTCAGACTGCGGTGGCGCATCGCGGGCAATCTCGAGCCTTGCGCCTGTGCCGGTTTGGTCGTGTAC
>JAZSRU010000054.1:0-28234 GCA_045538635.1 Victivallaceae bacterium | reverse complement strand
TATTTGCAACTTGTTGTAAATAATTGTTTTATGTAAGGGAAACGGATGTTTCCCGCTTTTTATTGGAAATTTTTATAAAGATAAAATTTTCAATACCATCAGCAGAAACTGAATAGTTTCTGCCCTGATGTTACCATATTTTATTGTTTTTTATTTATTTATTAACACTTTAAATGGTATTCACTGAATGCATTTTGTGCTGAATGTGAATATGTGAGGATTTTTTATGAGTAGAGTTAATGCAGGTTCTGCCAGTCAAGCGCATTTTGCGAGACTTCCGCAGTCTAATATTCGTCGTTCAAAGTTTCATCGGCCCAGTACTTATAAGACAACCATGGATGGTGGTTATTTGATACCATTTTATATTGATGAGGTTTTGCCCGGTGATACATTTGAATTTAATTCAAGTATTTTTGCTCGTTTGAGTACGCCTATCGTTCCTTTTATGGATGACATTTGGCTTGATACTCAATTCTTTTTTGTTCCTAATCGTCTTATTTGGGATAATTGGGAGCGTTTTAACGGCGCTCAAGATAACCCCGGTGATTCTACTGATTATCTTGTTCCGGTTGTTCGTACTCCTGAAGGTGGTTGGCAGACTGGTTCATTGGCTGATTATTTTGGTTTACCATTGCGTAAGCAGATTGAGGATGTTGATTCCTTGTGGCATCGTGCTTATAATCTCATTTGGAATGAGTGGTATCGTGATGAAAATCTGCAAGATTCTGTTCCTGTGCCGAAAGGTGATGGCCCTGATAATCCGGAAGATTTTGTGTTGCTTAAGCGTGGGAAGAGAAAGGATTATTTCACATCGTCTTTGCCTTGGCCCCAGAAGTCACACTCTCCTGGTGTTGAGCTCCCCCTTGGTGGTATTGCACCTCTCATTACTCAGTTTCCTGTGGATGGAGCTGCAGGCTCCCTTATGGTTCCTCGTAAAAATGATGGTTCTTTGAGCTCACCCGGTTCTAATCAGCCTGTTTATGTTTCAACCGCAAATCGTACTTTTCTTGACTCGTCTTCTGATATTTCTGTCAATTTTGATGTTTCGTCTTATACTTTTGCGGATCTTTCTTCTGCTACAGCTGCTACTATTAACAGTTTTCGTATGGCTTTTCAGTTGCAGATGCTTTTTGAAACTGATGCTCGTTCTGGTACGCGTTATTTTGAGATCCTTCAAGCGCATTTTGCTACAACTTCACCGGATAGCCGTTTGCAAAGACCTGAATATCTTGGCGGTTCAAGTGTTGAGTTAAGAATGTTGCCAGTTGCGCAGCAGAGTGCTACTAATGATGTTACTCCGCAAGGTAATCTTGCCGGATATGGTATTTTTGGTGGCGTACAGCCTAAATGGACTAAGAGTTTTGTTGAACATGGTGTTATTATTGGTCTTGTGTCTCTTCGCACAAATTTGACTTATCAGAATGGTATTCAGCGTATGTTCTCCCGTCAAACCCGTTGGGATTTTTATTGGCCTGCACTTGCTCATCTTGGTGAACAAGCTGTTTTAAACAAAGAAATTTTTGCTGATGGTTCAGAAGCTGACAACGAAGTTTTCGGATATCAGGAACGCTGGGCAGAATATCGTTACGGTCAAAGTCTTATAACTGGTAAGCTTCGTAGTGATGATCCTCAGAGTCTTGACTATTGGCATTTGTCACAGAATTTTGAAAATTTGCCGACTTTGTCAGCGGATTTTATTTCTGAAAATCCGCCTTTGGATCGTGTTCTTGCTGTTCAGGATGAGCCGGAAATTATTTTCGATAGTTATCGTGATGTTTACTGTACTCGTCCTATGCCGACATACAGTATTCCTGGTCTTGTAACTCATTTTTAATTTATAATCACAATATATTGTGGTGAAATTTACGAGATCTCACAAAAGTAATCACAATATATTGTATTTTGAAAGGATTTTATTTTATGTCTGATGGTGATTGGTTAAGTGCTTCTGTTAGTGGTCTTTTTAATTTAGGTAATACTGCTTTAGGTTTTGTTGGTAATCGGCAGAATTATAAGTATCAGCAGAGGCTTCAAGATGATGCACAACGACATCAAATCAAAATGATGAAAAGTGCGCATCAGTGGGAAGTTGGAGATTTGCGTAAAGCTGGTTTAAATCCGATTCTTTCTGCAGGAGGTTCGCCCGGTTCTTATTCTTCTGCAGCTGGTCATTATTCTGGTCAACCGGTGACTGGTTTTGATGAGAATACTGCAAGGCGTGTTGAGCGTGCTATATGGAATAAATCTGCTAAGGAAGATAAAATTTTGGATGAAACTATTAAAAAGCTTAAAGCTGAATCCGATTCATATTCAGCTTTGGCAAATAAGTATAATTCAGATGCTTTTAATACAGATTTACATTCAGCTTTTGAGTTTTCAAGAGATGTTATGAATCTTAAGAAGCGTGAGCTTTATAATCGTGGTACTCCTGATCTTTCAAAAGGTTATGGCCATTTTAAAGATGAGGTTGATAGGTTTAACAATTATGCACCTTATAACAATTATGATAAAGGTGAAAGTATTTGGAATATGCGAGAGTCACCGCGGCGGCAAAATAAAGATCGTTTTTATTTTCAAAAATGATTTGATTTTTTAAAAAGTTGTATTATTTTATTGTATAAAGGAACTTTTGTTATGAAAGATTTTTTTGATGTAAACAAAAATTTTTTTCATTTGGTTGTTTATAGTATTATTTTTTGTTTACTTGCGATCGCAACAAGTTTTTTGAGAGGTTGCACTAATTTAGCTTTTTAAAAAAAGTGGGGTGAAATTCCCCACACTTTAACAATTATTTATAATGTCGCATAAGATGCGTTATGTTAAATTTTATTACTGTTTCAAATATACAGCTTTGAGTTGTAATAGATTGATAATAAAAATATTATGCAATATCAACATTGAAGCTGTTAATAACTTGATAACAAATAAATAAAAAAGTTGTTAACAAAATGCGTATTGTGCAGTAAATTCGATTTTGAATGTTAATAAGTCAAAGAGAAATTGAGATAATTGAAACCTTTCTTGAATTGGGGATTGAAAATAAATAAATATCATTTATATTATATAGAAAATGTCAACTTTTTATCAACAGGTCAGATTTTATGTATTATGATGTTACAGTTGTGGGGGCCGGACATGCCGGATGTGAAGCGGCATACGCGGCCGCCCGCTGCGGAGCAAGTGTGCTGCTGATTACTATGAATATGGATCATATAGCCCAGATGAGCTGCAATCCGGCGATCGGCGGCATTGCCAAAGGTCAGGTCGTACGAGAAATTGATGCTATGGGCGGCGGTCAGGGAATAGTTACAGATCATGCGGCAATACAGTTCAGAATGCTCAATTCAGCAAAAGGAGCAGCAGTCCAGTCGCCGCGTTCGCAGTGCGATAAAGTAGCTTATCAAAAAGGCTGGAAATACCTGCTGGAGCAATATCCGAATATCAATATTCTGCAGTCAGAAGTAATGAGTTTCATACTTGATGACAAAAAAAACATCTGCGGAGTTAAAACTCATTTGGGCGATGATATTTACAGCAGAACAGTTGTGCTGACAACCGGTACATTTTTGAGTGGTCTGCTGCATTTCGGACTGAATTCAATGCCCGGCGGCAGAACAGGTGATGCACCGTCAACAGTTCTGGCGCAGTCTTTGCGCGATCAGCTCGGATTGGAACTTGGCCGTTTGAAAACCGGCACCCCTCCCCGCATATTGGCGAAAACAATTGATTTCAGTCAGATGTCGCAGCAGTTTGCGGATGAATTTGAGGAGGAATTCAGCTGTTGGCCGCGTGAATTGCACGGCAAATTGATAGATGCAAAACGCAGAAATATGCCATGTTATATGGTCTATTCCAATGAAAAAACGGCTGAAATCGTCCGTGCAAATCTGGATAAAGCACCGCTGTATCAAGGCAAAATAACCGGTGTGGGAGCCCGTTATTGCCCATCTTTTGAGGATAAAGTTGTGCGATTTGCCCATCATCCGCGTCATTTGCTGTATCTGGAACCGGAGGGCGCAGAAACAGAGGAATATTACATTAACGGCATTTCCACCAGCTTGCCGCCGGATGTCCAGCGTATGATGATAAACAGTATCGCGGGATTGGAAAATGCTGTGATTTCGCGTTACGCCTATGCGATTGAGTACGATTTTATAATTCCGCATCAAATTGACAGAACATTGAGCGTAAAGCGTTATCCGAATCTGTTTTCGGCAGGTCAGATCAATGGCACCAGCGGTTATGAAGAGGCGGCAGGTCAGGGACTTGTCGCCGGAATGAATGCAGCAAAATATGCTGCCGGAGAGAGTTTGCAGGAATTGCCGCGCGATACAAGCTATATCGGTGTGATGATCGACGATCTCGTAACCAAAGAAATTGTTGAGCCGTACCGTCTTTTTACCAGCCGCGCTGAATACAGACTGCATTTGCGTCAGGACAATGCTGATTTGCGTCTGTCGCAATTTGCGTATGACAATAAACTTCTTCCGGAGGATAAATATAAATGTTTTAAAGAATACAAGGAATTGCTGGATCAAACTCTGGATTTCTGCAATAATCACAGTGCAAAAGGCAAAAGTTATTTTACCCACTTGCGCGGATTCAATGGTGAAATTCCGGAAAACCTTGAAGACTGCCTGAAATATCTCCCCCCCCTGCCCGACAGCCGTATCGGCAGAAAAGTTTTGAAACAGGTGCTTATTCTTGCACATTATGACGGATATTTGCAGCGCGAGCAGATTTCCATAAAAAAACTGCAGAAACTTGAAAACTGGATAATTCCTGCTGATTTTGATTACAGTCAGGTCAGTTTGTGTAATGAAGCACGCATGAAGCTGGAAAAGATCCGTCCGACAACATTGGCACAGGCATCACGCATTGACGGCGTTACTGTTTCAGAGATCGCATTGCTGCAGATACATCTTTCAAGATTGCTCAAAGAGGAAGAAAAATAATGACTTTCAAAACGATACTGAAAAAAATCATAACCAGAAATTTCCGGACTGCTGCTGCATTCTGGATATTGGTGTTGTTTTTTGTAATGGGTATCGGAACTGATGTTTACCGGATGTATTGCCGGAAAAATAAAATTACTCCGGCATATCTCATTGAAGACAGTCAAAATTGTTATGCGCCCCCCTCAGTGCGGCATATAATGGGAACAGATTATATGGGACGCGATGTTTTTTTGCGGGCAGTTGCCGGAAGTTCGGCGGCATTGAAAGTCGGATTTATTGCATCATTGATAGCATTGTTTATCGGGGTGACACTTGGGGCGGCTGCAGGATATTTCGGCGGCAAAGTGGATAAGGCTGTTATATGGCTTTACAGTACATTTGCATCCATGCCGACGCTGTTGTTTATATTGGCATTTGCGCTGTTGTTCAGCAAAGGTTTTATTTCCGGTAATGCGCAGCAATTTTTGAAGTCACTCAATACATTTATACCGTTTGACATAGATGTTTTCGGAGTTTATCTGGCAATCGGCTTGACCGGCTGGGTCAGTTTGTGCCGCATTGTGCGGGCAGAAACACTCAAATTGAAATCTGCAGTTTATGTTGAAAGCGCGCGCGTATCCGGAGTTCGTGAAAGTGTAATACTTTTCCGGCATATATTGCCGAATCTCTTTCATATTGTAATAATATTTTTCACACTCCGTTTTGCTTATGCTATTATGACAGAAGTTATTGTAAGTTATCTTGGTTTCGGAGTACAGAATATGCCGAGCTGGGGCATGATGATATCCGAGGGACAGGACAGACTCTGGCGCGGAATATGGTGGGAAGTAACGGCGGCAGGGGCATTTCTTTTTATGCTGGTGCTGTCGCTTAATATTCTCGGCGACAGTCTGCGCGACATACTTGATCCTAAAAATCAATAAGCTGCAAAGAAATTTCCCCCCCCTGCCCTGATAATTACAGTTTGTGTTTGAATGTGATCATGCGCGTTACAAAATCAGCAAAACAATCCACAGTAAAATCCGGCTTTTCATTTACGCAAGCCCCCAGACCGTAGGTTGCAAAAGCGCGTTTGATATTGGCGCGTCTGCCGGCTTCGAGATCAGTGTAATGGTCGCCGAGAATAAAAGTTGTATCTTCGTTGGAATT
Source organism: Victivallaceae bacterium (assembly GCA_045538635.1). Classification (GTDB taxonomy): domain Bacteria; phylum Verrucomicrobiota; class Lentisphaeria; order Victivallales; family Victivallaceae; genus RGIG5270. The sequence continues at coordinate 22,127 of JAZSRU010000054.1, read as the reverse complement.
GAATTCTTTCATCATTGCGATTGCGCCGTCAGGTTCGGGTTTGAGTGCGTAGCCGCTGTCGCCGCCGATGATGAAGTCAAAATATTTGCTGATATCAAGTTTGGTCAGAATATACCGTGCCGGCTGTTCGGGTTTATTGGTCCAGACGCCGAGAACGAAACCGTTGGCAGCAAGTTCAGCCAGTCCGCTTTTGACACCGGGATAACAATGTGTTTTGTCAACCAGATGTTCACGGTAATATGAAGTCATTTTGTCGAGAGCGCCGTCAAAATCACAAATACTGTCCTGAATAGAACGCTGAATAAGCAGCTTTACGCCGTTGCCGACATAACTTTTTATCTGTTCATTAGGCAAAGCGGCAAGGCCGTATTCACCGCGCATATAGTTTACAGCATCGGCCAGATCCTCAAGAGAGTCAACCAGCGTGCCGTCCAAATCAAAAATAATACAATGATTCATCTTATTCTCCGGTAAAAGGAACTTCAGAAATTTCCGGCAACCGCGCAAAAGCATCTGCGTCAATGCTGGTAAACATACCTTTTTTCCAATAATGATATCCCAATCCTGCAACCATGGCAGCATTGTCGGTACAATGAACCGGTTTTGCCATTTTCAGCAGGATATTTGACGGAGTCTTTGCCATGAAGCGTTCACGCAGAGGCTTATTGCAGGCAACTCCGCCGGCGACAACAATGCTGTTGACTTTGAAATGTTTGGCAGCATCGAGTGTTTTTTTGACGAGGACATCAATTACAGCTTCCTGATAAGAAGCAACAGTATTCCGGAGAAGTTCACCATCAAAATTATTTCCGGCATCTTTTTCGCGTTTGACATGATACAAGAGCGCGGTTTTTATGCCGCTGAAACTGAAGTTGAAACGGTTTTCTTCGGTAAGAGCTTTACCTGCTGTTCCGGTCAGAGGACGCGGAAAATGGTATTTGCTGATATCGCCCCCCTCGCCTGTTTTCTGCATTATGGGGCCTCCGGGATAACCGAGGTCAAGCAGTTTTGCGCCTTTGTCGAGGGCTTCACCGGCGGCATCATCAATGGTCCATCCGAGGTGGCGCGCTTTGCCGTTCTGCTCCAGGAGCATCAGCGAAGTATGTCCGCCGGAAACGACAAGAGCAAGCATCGGGTAACGCGCGGGGTCCTCAATGATCTCTTTGCCGTCTTCCAGAAAAGCACCGTAAATATGGGCAATGAAATGATTTGTGCCGATGAGCTTTTTGTTATGTCCGATAGCAAGTCCTTTGGCAAAATTGAAGCCGACGAGCAGAGCCGGCATAAGTCCGGGGCCCTGAGTTACTGCGACAGCATCAATATCATCCATGGTCATTTTCGCTTCAGCAAGCGTTTCATAGAGAACTCTTTTTAAGGCGGTCAGATGTTCTCTTGCTGCGAGTTCAGGCACAACGCCGCCATGCATGGCATGTTTGGCGATTTGCGAAGCGACCTTGCTGGAGATCACTTCGTAACCGTCTTTGACTATGGCACATGCGCTTTCGTCGCAGCTTGATTCAATACCTAAAATAAGCGCCATTTTATCAATCCTTCATCAGTCGATTTTCAAACCGCGGAAGTCAGCGACATGTTTTGCTTTGCCTGCGGTACGCTCAAGAGAGTTGGGTTCGACAAGTTTGATATCAAAATGGATACCGGTGATAGCGGAGATTTCGCGGTCGATTTTGTTCTTGAGTTTCTGAAGTTCGTCCATTTTATCGGAGAATGTTTCCGGAAGCATTTCGATTTTGACCACAGCCTGATCGAGATTGTTCGGACGGTAGAGTTCGATAAGATAATGGGGAGCAATTCCGCCGACTTTGAGCAGAGCTTCCTCAATCTGGGACGGGAAAACATTAACACCGCGGATGATCATCATATCATCGGTACGGCCCTTGACGCGGCTCATACGCATAGTGGTTCTGCCGCATGGACATGGTTCTGACCAGAAAAGTCTGGACAAATCGCGAGTGCGGTAGCGGATGATGGGACAAGCTTCTTTGGTAAGTGCGGTAATGACGAGTTCGCCCTCTTCGCCTTCTGCAACGGGTTCGAGAGTTTCCGGATTGACACATTCAACGATAAAATGGTCTTCCTGAATATGCATGCCTTTTCTGGCGGCACATTCACCGGAAACACCGGGGCCGATGATTTCGGAAAGGCCGTAATTGTTGAAAGCATGAATGCCGAGAGCATCTTCGATGGCAACGCGCATTTTTTCGGTCCATTGTTCACCGCCGAAGTGGGCGAATTTCCATGCGAGGTCATTTTTAGTCAATCCCTGAGCTTTGATGACTTCTGCAATATTGAGAGCATAGCTCGGAGTACAGATAACAGTATCGACTTTTGCGTCTTTGAGCAGCATGATCTGGCGCTGGGTGTTTCCGCTGGATGCGGGGATAATAGCAGCACCGACTTTTTCGATACCGTAATGCAATCCGAAGCCTCCGGTGAAAAGACCGTAACCGAATGCGATTTGAGTTACCTGATCCGGAGTCAGACCGCCGGCAACGAGAAAACGCGCACAGCATGTTGACCACAAATCGAGGTCATTTTTGGTATAACCGACAAAAGTCGGTTTGCCGGTTGTTCCGCTGGATGCATGGATACGGGCGAGTTGACTGCGGTCAACTGCGAAAAATCCGAAAGGATAGTAATCCCGCAAATCCTGTTTGGTGGTAAAAGGCAGACGGCGCAAATCATCAAGGGATTTGATAGAATCCGGAGTGATATTGTTTTCTTTGAATTTCTTTTTGTAGAAATCGAGAACAGAAGCGCGTTCGATACTTGTTTTCAGGCGTTTCAGCTGCAATGCACGGCGTTCTTCTTTGTCCATGCATTCAAATTCAGGCTGATATATCCTGTTATGGATTATAAGTTCTGACATTTTGCCATGCACCTTTATTTAAAAAGTTCAAACGCTTTGATCGCATCAATATTTTCATCGTGGAAGAATTTTACAGTTTCTTCCGGATTTTCAAAACGGAAGACCATAACAGCAGTCTGGTCATGACCGAAAGTGAAAGCGTACATATATTCAACACTGATATTATGCTTATCAACGACTTTGAGCAATTCAGCCAGACCGCCGGGATGATCGGCAACGGGCAGAGCAACGACATCGGTAACTTTGACAATGAAGCCTGCTGCAGAGAGGACATCACGGGCTTTTTCCCACTCTTTGACGAGCAGACGGAGTATGCCGAACTGTTCAGTATCAGCGAGAGAAAGTGTGCGGATATTGATATTGTTATCCTGCAAGACCTTGCAGATGGGATAGAGGCTGCCGGGTTTATTTTCAACGAATAAAGACAATTGTTTGATCAACATTTTCGACTCCTTTGTTCAATTATTTAACGCTGTTTCTGCCGAGCAGAAAAGCTTCTTCATTTACTGCGTAAAGTTTTTCGGGAAGGAACATTTTGAGAGCGTTGAGGAACGCCTCAAGTTCAATATCTTTCATATGCGCACTCAAAGCACCGAGTAGCATGATATTGAGTGCTTTCGGGTTTGCCAGCTTGTCAACGGGGACATTTTCAGGAGCAATGAGAACACCGTCTTTTTTAAGTTTTGAGATATTGACTTCGACCTGGGTTGAATCGAGAACGACGAGATAATCAGCTTCGCCGTGCGGGATCATGGGACTGAAAACCTTTTCGCCGTAACGGACTTCGCTGGAAACGGAGCCGCCGCGCTGGCTCATACCGTGAACTTCACTTTTTTTGACATCGAAACCTTGTTGAAAAAGGACTTCGCCGAGGATGTCAGTACCTTTCAGAACACCCTGACCGCCGAGTCCGGCAAATATAACATTGACAACACTCATTATTTCACCTCTTTCTTGGCAGCTTTTGCCAATTTTGCAACGCCGAGAATGCAGGGACGGCGTGCGATTATGACAGAAATATCATTGGAAGCAAGACGTTCTTCAAGTAATGCCTTGTAGCGCTCATTTTCCAAAGTAGTATCAATAATATCCACATTATCGACTTTCATCGCTTTGAGGACATCTTCAATTACAAGCTTATCACTGGCGGAATTGTCCAGATGACGGCCGGTACCGGCATGTTCCTGCAAACCAGTCATTGCGGTTGTTCCGTTATCCAGAATCACAACAACATGACCGGTTGCCGGGCGGTTGTAAACCATTTCAACAATGCCGTTGATGCCGGTGTGCCAGAAAGTACTGTCGCCAATGACGCTGACAACGCGTTTTGCATCTTTTTCAGGCAGGACATGACGCAGACCGAGGCCGGTGGTAATGGATGCGCCCATGCACACACAGCTGTCAATAGCTTCAAACGGCGGCAGAACACCGAGAGTGTAGCAGCCGATATCGCCGGTAACGATCAAATTGAGATCGCGCAGAACTTCATAAGATTTGCGGTGCGGACATCCGGGGCAAAGCTGGGGCGGTTTGCCGCCGGGAAGCGGAGTTTCATCAACTTTGTCATTGGCAAGAATTCTGCGTACTCTGCCGACATTGAGTTCTCCGAAGCGGTAAATTTCATCTTTGCTTTCGACATTGATACCGGCGGCGCGGCAGGCATCGGCAACGATGGGATCGCCCTCTTCAATCACGACACAGCGTTTTACTTTGGCGGCAAAAGCTTTGATGCGTTCAATGGGCAGCGGATATGAAAGACCGATTTTCAGGAAAGAAGCTTCGGGAGCCGCATCTTTGGCATGCATATAAGAGATGCCTGATGCAATAATACCGAGTTCATTGCTGTTGATTTCTTCTTTGACAAAGTCGCTTGATTCATTGAAAGCGGCAATATCTGCAAGACGCTGACGCATACGCTTGTGAGCGAGTCTTGCATAAGCGGGGATCATAACATTTGATTTGACATCTTTTGTATATGAAATTGCGGGTGCCGGAGCAATATTTTCTGCAGGACTTACGATACTTTTTGAGTGACAGACGCGGGTGGTCATGCGCAAAATTACCAGAGTGTGATACTTTTCACTCAACTCAAAAGCTTTGATGGTGTAATCGTATGCTTCCTGAGAGTCTGACGGTTCCAAGAGTGGAACTCCGGCAGAAATCGCATAGCGGCGGTTGTCCTGTTCATTCTGACTTGATGCCATGCCGGGATCGTCAGCGGAAATGAGAACCAGACCGCCGGGAGTTCCGGAATATGCAATAGTGAAAAGAGGATCTGCAGCGACATTGACACCGACATGTTTCATGGTAGCCATGCAGCGTCCCTGAGCGAAAGAACCGCCAATGGCGACTTCCAGAGAAACTTTTTCATTCGGCGCCCATTGCGCTTTGCCGCCGAGTTTTGAAAATTCGTCGAGGATTTCAGAGGACGGAGTCCCCGGATACCCTACTCCCAGACTTACGCGGCAGTCGCGTGCAGCCATGGCGATGGCTTCATTGCCGCTCAACAAGAATTTTTTTGTCATAATCAATTTTCCTTATATTATAAATATGAATTAAATCTTCAAAGCGATTTCAAGAGTTTCCATAGAGTCATTCAAAATATCTTCAGCGGATTCAACGGCTTCAAAAATGGCATCTTTTTCATCTTCGGAGAGGTCATGCCGTTCATCATTGAGCATTTGGAGAATGCTGTTCAGGTGCATTGAACCGGCTGCGATTTTTTTCATTTCCTCCTGCGGGATATTTTTTTCATCGATATCGAGAGTTTTGAGATAATTGAAAAAATCATTTCTGGCGGAAGTTACTTCCAGAATGCGGCTGCGGAGCGGAGCTTTTTCCTCATCGTTGAAGCGGTTGTAATTTTCGCTCAGATGTTCAAATTTTTCCTCAAGGAAGTTCAAAAAGACCGTCTGTTGCGCCTCATCGCTGAAATTGAGTTTATCAAAATCAAAAACTTTATTCAAAAATGCATTAAAATCTTTGTCGCGATCGAAACAACTTTCGAGAATAAACGAGTCAATTTCTGTTTCTGTCAGCGAACTTCCGATTGATTTCAGAATTGCGCCGAGAGAAGAACTTTCACCGCCGGAAATAGAAATTCCTTCCGGAATATTTGCAGTATCTGATACGGAATCATCTTTGCGTACGAGTATCGTATGGTCAGAATCAAAAACGATTTCCACACTTTCAGCGTTGTGGATAAATTCATCAAGAGAAGCTCCGTTTTTGTCGAAAAATCTGTCTTTGCCGGCAAAAAATGCCATACGGAGCTGTTCCGGCAGGTCGAGGTAACTTTCATATTTATCTGCGATATCGCCAATTTTATCTTCAAAATCGCGACACCAGTTTTTTATTGACAGAGAATCGCGTTCCTCTGCGGCAATGAAAGCGATTTTGAAAATTCCTTTGTCGTAATTCTGAACAGTAAAGAGCATCGCATCACTGTTTTTAAACTCATTTTCTGCATAAAAATCCAGCATATCAAGCACATTGAAACGGATTTTCTGTGCGAATTTTGCCTTTGATTTCCAATGAGCATTTGCTTCATCTTCGCCAATAAAAAAGTCAGACAGCTGTTCTGCGCCCATCAACATATGATACGGAAAAATATCTTCAAGTTTTTCTTCAATGAGTTTTTTTGCAATATGTTTTCTGCCGTATTTGACGGTTAGCTCACTCGGGAAAACTTCAGGATTCATAAAAGTCTGGAATCGGTGTCCGATTATCAGAATATTTTTTGCAATTTCATCGGCAGTCGGGACGACCACAAAACTTTTGCCGTTGAAAAAATCACTGCGTTTATAAAAATTTTCATCATCAATTGAATACAATGTATCATCACCGACAAGAAAATGCATCAATCTTTTGTCAAATTCTTTGTCGCTTGGATCTCCACCGAGAAATTTACACAATTCAGCAGAAGTAACGCAGGCATTTTTTTTCTGCATCAACTGACACAAGGCACTTTCGATTTCCGGAGTTTTAAAAGTTTTTTCCATTATTTACCTCCGGGAATTGCATCGGCAAGTTTGTCAACGAGAAATTTGCGAATATGTACCGCGAGATCCGGCTGTTCCATATTTTTCAAATCTTCAATGGTAATGGCATCTGCAATGGAGAATTTGCCGCTGGATATACGGCGCAGACTTTTCAGAGTGCCGACATTGCCGAGTTTAGTTCCGATATCTGCGCAGAGAGAGCGGATATAAGTTCCTTTTGAACAATGAACGGTAAAATGAGCTTCGGGAACCTGAACTGAATGAATGTCTATTTTTGAAATATGTATCGGGCGCGGTTCGCGCTCGATTTCAATACCTTTGCGGGCGAGTTCATAGAGTTTTTTTCCGTCTTTTTTTATAGCGGAAACCATTGGCGGCACCTGCATCGAATCTCCGACAAAGGAAAGAATTGTTTTTTCAACAGTCAGATTATCCAAGCCGTCAGTTGCGCGTTCTTCAATGACTTCGCCCTCCATATCATCAGTATTTGTTTTGACACCGAGGAGAAGTCTTGTTTCATAGACTTTATTATCTGCGCTCAACATCTGGCTCAAACGGGTGAATTTGCCACATACTACGACAAGCAAACCGGTTGCAGCCGGATCGAGAGTGCCGCAATGACCGATTTTCGGAATATTGAAACGGTTTTTGAGGAAGTTGACAACATCAAAACTGGTCCATTCCGGAGCTTTATCAACTAAAAGTACGCCATCCATTGTAAATGGAGGCAGACGGTGTTTGTCAGGACGGTATCTCATGATTGCAAAAGTTCTCCGATTTTATTTTTCAATGCATCCAGCAATTCATCTGCACTCATATCGCGCACCGTGATACCGGATGCCATTTCATGACCTCCGCCGTTCAGACTGCGAGCAACAGGACCGACCGGGTAACGGGCATCTTTGCTGCGGAGGGAAACTTTCAAAGTATTATCTTTGGGGTAAACGAGGACCGCGATGATGCTGTTGTCGATTTCGCGCAGAAATTCAATTACACCCTCGCCGTCTTTCATATCAAAATTGTATTTGTCAAACATTTCCTGCGGCAGAAAAGCATAAACATATCTGCCGTCGAATTCGCGTTTTATACAGTTGAGCATCATATCAGCTTCAAATTTCTGCTGATTTTCTTTTTTGGAGAAAAAAGCACAGTTTATGACTTTTTCGCTGTCTGCCCCCTGCTCCAGAAGATAAGCTCCGGCGCGGAGAACTGCGCTGTCTGTATTGGAGAAACGGAAAGAACCTGTATCGGTTACGATCCCGCAGTAAAACCATGTGGCAGCTTCAGAATTGAATATCCACTGATATTTTTCATGCATTATTTTTGCCAGATCAGCACAGATCGAGGCACACGCACTTGCATTTTTGGCAACATAATTCAAATTTCCCTGCACATCATTATCTGCATGATGATCAATATTGATAACAGTTCCCTTAAATGATGAGAGTTCAAAAGTGCTGTTCAACCGCAATGAACGCGCACAATCGAGAACTATGAGGCTGTCAAAGCCATCGTTCCAGTCATCAAGGTTCCGCAAATATTGAATATCGGAAATTTTTTTGAACTTATCAGGAATATCATCTGCAAAAAGTGCTTGAGCCTGCTTGCCGTTTGAACGCAGAAAAGTCAACATTCCGAGAGCTGAGCTGCACGCATCGCCGTCAGGTTTTGCGTGTGCAGCTATCAGAAAGTTGTCATTTTTATACAGAAATTCTGCAATATCATCAAGACTGTTCATTATTTTCCATTTCATTTAAAAGCTGCAAAACTCTGTCGCCCTCCTCCATGCGTTCATCAAGTTTGAAGTTGAGAACGGGAGTATGTTTGAATTTGAGATTTCTGCCGATTTGTTTCTGGATTTCTGCACGCTGCTGTATGATTTCACGCATGACATCATCTTTATTGGTATTCTTTGTAGCAAAAATGCTGACAAAAACGGTTGCATTTTTCAAATCCACGCTGGTTTTGACTTCAGTTACAGAAACAAGAACACCGCTGCCGGTGAAAAGAAGTTTTTTTTCAATGATATCAGCAATTTCGCGTTTCATTAATTCATTGACGCGGGTCAATCTGTCAATTTCACCCATAAGTCACCTCAAAGTGTTGCTTTTTTGAGTTCGATTTCAAAACATTCGATCTTGTCGCCTTCTTCAAAGTCGGCGAAGTTGTCAAGACGGATACCGCATTCAAGACCGGATTTGACCTCTTTGACATCATCCTGGAAACGGCGGAGAGAAACGATTTCGCCGTTGTAAATGAGTTCATTGCGGCGGAAAACACGAGCTTTGGCACCGACTTTGACAGAACCTTCCTCGACCATACAACCGCAGATTTTGCCGCCTTTGGAAAGGTTGAATATCTGAAGTATCTTGGCTTCGCCGAGAGATTTTTCGCGTTTTTCAGGTTCGAGTTTACCGGCGAGCGCATCGGTGATATCTTCGAGCAATTCATAAATAATACTGTAAAGGCGGATTTCAACATTCTGGCGTTTTGCCAGATCGTTTACACCCGGATTGACGCGGACGTGGAATCCGACCAGAATTGCATTGGAAGCGGCGGCAAGCATGACATCGTTTTCACTGATTGCGCCGACGCTGTTGGCGATAACATTGCATTTGATTTTGTCTGACGGGATTTTTGAAAGGGATTGAGCGATAGCTTCACCTGAACCTTTTACGTCAGATTTGATAATGATATCGAGAGATTCGATGGAAGAACTGTTGAGTTTGCTGAAAAGGTCTTCTGCAGAAGCGATTGAACTGTGTGCATTCTGCTGATTACGGAATTCTGCAATACGGCGTTCTGCTTCCTGACGGGCCTCTTTTTCTGTGCGGCAGACGATCAGTTTATCGCCGGCTTCGGGAGCGGCATTCAAGCCGATGAGGCGGACAGGGGTACTGGGAGCAGCACTTTTGATACGGTTGCCTTTATCGTCAAAAAGGGTTTTGACTTTGCCGTAACATGTTCCGCAAAGAATGGGATCGCCCATTTTCAAAGTCCCCTGCTGAACGAGTACGCTGGCACTCGGACCGAGGCCGTATTCGACCTGGGATTCGAGAACGACACCTTTGGCTCTGCCTTTGTTGCGTGCTTTGAGTTCGAGAATTTCAGCTTCGAGCAGAATACGGTCAAGCAGATCATTCAGCCCCTGCCCGGTTTTGGCTGAAACCGGAACTGTACCGACTTCACCGCCCCAGTCTTCACAGGTAAGATTGTTCTGCTGCATGTGAAGCATAACTTTCTGCGGGTCAGCATCGGGCAGGTCCATTTTGTTCATAGCGACAATGATCGGCACTTTAGCGGCAAGCGCGTGGTTCATTGCTTCGACAGTCTGGGCCTTGAAACCTTCGGTTGCGGAAACAACCAGAATGGCGATATCGGTTGAATTGGCACCGCGTGCGCGCATGCTGGTAAAAGCTTCGTGTCCGGGAGTATCAATAAAAGTAATCTGTTTTTTGTTGTAGGTAATGGTTGAAGCACCGATATGCTGAGTAATTGCACCGGCTTCTTTGTCAACGACATGAGTATGACGGACGGCGTCCTGGAGAGAAGTTTTGCCGTGGTCAACATGGCCGAGGAAGGTAACGACAGGGGGGCGTTCAGTCTTTTCAAAATCGTCATCATTTTCCTCAATATCGACATTGACGGCGGGAGCTGCGGCATTTTTCGGAGCTTCCGGTTCATCATTTTTGCCAATGACGAGTTCAAAGCCGTAACTTTTGCAAAGTTTTTTGGCAGTAGTATCGCTGATTGCCTGATTGATATTGGCAAGTTCACCGAATTTCATAAGGTCGCTGATGATGACATTGGGTTTTTTGTCCAATGCTTCAGCGAGATTTTTGACGATGATGGGAGAATCCATACGGATTTCTTTAGCGGGATCTTTAGCGGATTCTTTTTTGCCGGTACGGATTTTCTTTTTTTCGCCGTAAAGGTCTTCGAGATAATCCTCTGCGATTTCGAGCATATCGCCGTCAAATTCGCCTTTTTTCTTATCTATATCAATACCGAGTTCAATAAGTTCTTCGGTCATTTCTTTGGGATCGACACCGTAGCGTCTGGCAAGGTCTTTTACTTTTACACTTTTCATAATAACAATCTCATTCCTCTCTAAAACAAGCTCAATAACATAAAAACAAACGGGAGATCAGTTTATTTCATAAGTTTTTCAAAAGCGGCAGTAACTTCCTTGACATTGATCTTTTCGATTTCAAGCAGCTGGTCCAAACCTGCAGCTCTGATGCCGTCAGCAGTCAGAAATCCTGCACGGACGAGGCGGTTGGCGGTGCCGACGCTGACGCCTATTTCAAAAGCAAGTTTATTGGCAGCTTCAACGATTTTTTCTTCGAGCGGGTTTTCGGTCTGAATATTAACGCTCCAGCCGATGAGTTTTGAACAAAGTCTGACATTCTGCGCCTTTTTGCCGAAAGCGATTTTGGACTGTTCTTCATTGACATGAACGATTATTTCGCGGGTTTCTTCGCGGACATCGACATTTTGAACTTTTGCAGGCTGCAGAGCATTGATGGCATACTGGGCAATATCTTCATTGTAGGGAATGATATCAATGCGTTCCGCACCGAGTTCATTGGTAATATTTTTGACGCGGGTGCCGCGCATACCGACGCATGAGCCGACGGGATCGACTCTGGGATCGTTGCTGGCGACTGCGATTTTTGTGCGGTTTCCGGGTTCGCGTGCGATACCTTTAATTTCCACGATTCCGTCATGGATTTCGGAAACTTCGCGTTCAAAAAGTCTGGCGACGAAGTTGGGATTTGAGCGTGAAACGATCAAACTGGGGCCGGAAGTTTCGATATCGATTTTGACCAGCAGTACATTGATAAGATCGCCTGCGACATACTGTTCGCCGTGAATGCGTTCTTTGGAGGACATGATGCCTTCGGCTTTCTGGAAGTCGATGATGACATTATTGTTTTCGACACGGCGGACAGTACCGGTGAGAATTTGACCGACGCGGTCTTTGAATTGAGCGAGAACGGTTTCTTTTTCGGCGCGGCGGAGCTGCTGAATGATTGCCTGTTTGGCGTTTTGGGCTGCGATGCGTCCGAAATCTTTGGGAGTAACTTCCCAGTTGATTTTATCACCGATTTTGACATCGGGGAATTTTTCCAAAGCCTGTTCCATAGTGATCTGGTCATTATTGGGATTATCTTCGACGACTTCGAGTTCTGCCCATGCCTGAACGTTTCCGGTGCGCTGATCTATTTTGACGCTCAAAGAGTTGGCGGGATGAATACTTTTGCGGGAAGCGGCCAGAATGGCATTTTCGATAGCTTTGATCATGGAATCACGGCTGATTCCGCGGTCTCTTTCAATATAATCGAGCATTGACAGCAATTCATTGTTCATTTTCTTGGTCTCCTTTTGTCTTTAATTGTTTCTTTAATTTTTATCTTTATATGCAAAGTTTTCCACAACAAAAAAAGCGGGGCAACTGCGAAAAATCACACCCACTTTCTTTTATCTCCTGTTTAATACCGCAATGTGTGGTACACTTTACATACAAAAAATTCCTTCGTTCCGGCTTTTCACCATAAAAAGCCTTTATATTAATGATAATATAACAACAATTTTATCAAATGCAAATAAAAAAGATTTATTTTTTAATTGATTTTACAAAAATTACATTTCTTCCCAACCGTAATAACCATTCCAGCGGTCAGAATACGAAACTGTTGCATCTTCATTAATGCGTTTGAAAGGTTTCAATTCGGCAAAAACATCATCGAGTTTGATTTCTGCCAGACAGGTACTGTAATCACCGGCACCATAATACAAACGTATGATATCATCATTTTCCAATATTGCTCCGCACGGGAAAACAACATTTTCACGCCAGAAACGCTGCATATCGCCTGTTTCATAATCTTTCTCTGCCACAAGCAGAGGCTGCGGAGTAATGGCAAGCACTTTAAACGGATCATTCAAATCAAGCAGAGCAGCTCCGCAAGTATAACGCATATCCCACTTCGCTCCGCCGGGATAAACAATCAGGCGTTCAGGGTCTCTGTCAACCGCGTGAAAAAACAGAATAAAACCCTTTTCGGTTTTGATGGGAGGCGCGGCGGAACCGAGTTTTCTGGTTGCAAAAGGAATATCTTCCACGCCGAGAATCATTTCAGATTCGCCCCAGTGTATCATATCCGGTGAATATGAAGCCCAAATTCCGAAAGTAGGCTCATAGGAAATCGGTCTTTCCACACGCCAATATTTTCCATTGATTTTATCTGAACATAAAATCATGTTACGCTGATTCGGCACACCGAGAGAAATCACTTCAAAATCATCGCCGCCTTTCCATTCAGCGATAGCCGGACGCTCTCCGTATATACTGTTGAAACAGCAGCTTATATACATTTTATTTTCGAGTACAGTCAGGCGCGCATCATTGACACAGGTGAGTTTTTTTCCGCGATAAAAAAAGTTTACAGGCTGCTGATGAGATTTCCAGTTGATACCATCCTCACTTTCAGCCAAACCGGTACCGCTCTCACTGAGTCCCTGCAAACGGTCATCATTTCTGTAAGTATCATAACGGAAAGCCATGTAATAACGACCATTGAATTTTGTTGTTCCGGCATTAAATGCCAAATGACATTTGAAAGGAATATCATTTGCAGTGAGCAGCGGATTATCAGCATGACGGATTATTTTATCTGAACTTTTCAATGGACCGACAGCACCCTTTACTGCAAGAGGATTAACAAATGTTTTCATAATAAATTACCCTTTATATAATTAAATACCTGTTTAAAATCTTCCTGTTGCGGAATATGATTTTTTGGGAAACAAAATTCAAAATTACATGGTCCGGTGTAGCCTGTTTGATAAATTTCAGCAATTACCGCACGCAAATCAATTATCCCCTCGCCCGGCAGCAAATGCTCTTCGCGCTGTCCGTGATTATCGGAAATATGGATATGGCGAATCAATCCATCACAATCCCGCACAGCCTGCAAAATATCTTCATTGAGATTGCCGTGATTGACATCAAAGGTCATAAACATACGGTCTTCGCCGTATGCGGCGGCAAATTCAGCAACCTCTTTGGTATATGGATAACGCTCATTTACTTCGGGTTTATATGGTGCATTTTCCATACAGAAAAGGAATCCGTATTTTTCAGCAGCATCCAGCAATTCTCCGACTGTATCAAAAAAATACTTGCCGTAATCAGGATTATTGTAACGGTTCCAATAATGTTCAACCAGAGGACACGGCGCAAAATCGGCAAAAGTTTCAATATATTTTATTGCAATATCCAACGCCTTGCGCCGTAAATCTTTGTCTTGTGCGCCGGCATTGGGATTTAAAATTCCGTGAACTGCACAGATTTTCGCACCGGATTTTTTCATTGCACGGCTTAATGCTTCGGGTTCGCCGTTGACAATATATGCGATTTCAAAAGCCTCAAAACCTGCATTTTGTGCCATTTCAATACTTTGCGGTATTTTGTTTTCATTACCAGGTGCGATACCGAATGCACAACTTGATAATGTGATTTGAGGCTTGAAATCCATATTTATCTCCTTTTAAAACTTTACAGAATCATCACAACGCAGGAAATAAATATCGCGTTTGCCTCTATGGAGAGTATCAATAGTGATCATTTTGCCGTCATTTGACCAGCGCGGATGCAGGTCGCAGCGCACATCGCTGTCGCTTGCGGATTCTCCGTGATTGAATGTGCCGAGAACGTTGAATTCTCCGGTTTCTGCTTTGACCAAAGCCACAGACTGTTTGAATTCAGTATTGGGATAAGTATCAGCCAGCATCCATTTGCTGTCTTTTGAAAAAATGAGATGTCCCATTGAGCCCTGCCCTTTTGAAATGCGTTTGCCTCTCGGCGGCATAACACGGTTGTCAAAAACGACATATTCAAAACCATTGCCTGCCCAGTTGCAGTCGATGAGGATTTCATCCGGAGTTCTGCCCCATATCTGGTGTGAAATCATATTTTTCCAGTAAACTTCCGGCAGAGTGCATTGCAGATTTGAACCGTCAAGTTTGCAAGTGTACATAAATGTTTTCCACATCGGCGACCACGGTTTTTCAGGATTTATACAGGTGCGGAAGAGGAAAAGTATCTGACTTGAATCACAGTTGAAAATAATATGATTCAACCACCAGTAAACATCAGGCAGCATGTATGAAATCGGATGGATTTCAGCCATCTGACGGTAGGAAACTATAAGTTTTGATTTGCCGGTTGCAAGTTCGACAAGGAAAATACCGTCATTGTCAAGATCGGGAATGCGCTGTTCCGGTTTCAAAACTGCATCTGCATAAGAATATCCGCGGCGCGGAATACGGCAGAAATTCAAAGATGCACCCCATTTGCCGTCCGGTGAAATCGCATAAATCGGATGATCGTATATTCCGATTTCGCCTTTGTCAAGGTCGTAAATACGGGTGATGATACGGTCATTTGCTTCATCATAATCATTGAACATAACTGCATTGTCATACTGGGGATGCCACAAATTCATACATCCCTGTTGATGACACCATGCGCGGGTTTCAGTGATTTTGACAAATTCCTGTTTATCCGGCATGACATAACCGAGTTCTGCTTTTTCGCCGCGCACCGGGATATGTTCACATTGGTCAACCCTCAAAGCGAGATGCCGCTCCATTTTTTTATCCCACGGATTGCGGTCGTAGTATCCGAAAAAGTAATGTTTTCCGTCATCGGGAGTAAGACATTGCCAATTGTATTTATCACTCACTGTGTTCATTTTTCATCTCCTTGTATCTAATATAAACTTATGAGTCTTAATTTTCAAGTTTAAAGTAATATCTGTATAATATTTTTTCCATTATTTGCAATTTTGCGGGTGAAAATAAATTATACTGTCCCGGATTGTTTTTCGGAACAGTATAACAATAATGTATGAACAGCAAATTACGGTTTTGCGACGAGAATGACTCTGTCGGCGTATGCTTCATTATTTTCGCTGAATTTAACTGAAACGATAATCTGCCATTTTTTCTTGAGAGCATCTGCGCCTTTGGCTGCAACGGCTTTGCCTATCGGGAAGATAATGTGCCAGCGGCCGCCGAAAAGGATTGAATCAGCATGAAGGATGCCGGGACGGGGCAAAGTATAGAGTTTGAACTCATTTTTCTTTGCAGTTTTGTAATTGATACCGAGGCTTGAACTTCCGTAATTTTTGGCTTTCTGATTATATACACCGAAGTTGTAAGATGCTTTTTTGGTATCGATTTTTTCATACAGAGCCTTGCCGCAGCTGCCGTCAGAGCATGTCATAAGATTTTTGGCATTTGCCGGAGCTTCAATGACAATGATATCGGAGGCGGGAAGTTTTGCCAGATTTTCAGGCAGAGCCTTGGGCGGAATTTTTACTTTTTCCTGGTTATTGTCCGAAATTTTGTGAAAGATAAAAATACTTGACAAAAGTATCTATTCTAATGTATAATATAAAACATTGCTTGAAATTATTCAACAGTAATTTTGTAACAAACAACCGCAATAATGTATCAAAGGAAAAAATATGAAAAAGAAGAGTTTTATTGACTTTGAATTTGCATTGAGATTGCCGAACAATCTTGCCGCATATATCCGTTCCATCGGTCATTTCAATCTTACAGCAATGAATGAGCAGAGTTTTTGGAGTGCAGCACCATTTTGTGAGCTTTTCTGGTGTATCGACGGCAAGAGATGTTTTGAGCTGGATGGCAAAAGTTATATTGTCCGCCCCGGAGATATATGGTATTATCCGACCGGAAGCAAACATTATTATTATCCGGCAGATGATCACTTTCATTACCGCTGGTTTACCATTGAAGGGCCGAGTGCAACTGCGCTTTTTGAAAGCGTAAATATCTCTGCCGGATTAAGTTACGGCGGTAAATGTCCGGAAGAACTTTTTGCACGAATTGAACTTGATATCAAACAGAGTACATTGAAAAAGCGTATGGAACTGTTGTCTGCCGGTTTTCAAATATTGTGCAGTGCGGCATCCGGAGTCAGACAGAAACGCCCGGAAAACAACTATATTTCCGAAGCGCGTTCAATTATGGAAAATGATTTCTCCAATCCGCAACTCAATATTCAGATGATTGCAAAAATACTGCATATCAACCGTGTTCAGCTGAGTCGTGATTTTGCCATTCACTACGGGGTAACACCATCTCATTATCTGAAAAATCTGCGGGTGCAGAAAGCGGTAACTTTGCTCCGCAATACATCATTGCCGTTGGATAAAATCGCAATTTCATGCGGATTCAATTCCGGTGATTATCTGGGCAAAGTACTGTTTGCCAATACCGGCAAAAAAACATCGGAATACAGACATTAAATATTTTTGGTTTTTATATTTGAATTATCTGCAAAAAGTATTACTTTATCCGGATAGTAACAAAAGGAGATATTATGAAGCTTTGCGCAATACAGATTCCATACGGTAAAAATAAAATTGAAACAGAAAATTCCGTAAAATTTCTTATAGACGAACTCAATTCATGTGATGATTCATTTGATTTGATCCTGACCCCGGAATACTCAAACGGCCCGGGCGAATTGACTCCGGACGAGGCATTGGATTTTTATATTTCGCATACAGAGGAACTTGTCAATGCCGCCATTGCAGCCGCACGCCGCTGTAATGCCGCTGTCGCGCTTTCAGGATGTTTTAAAATCGGAGAAACCTACCGCAATACCACCAGAATTTACGCTCCGGACGGTTCAGTTGCCGGAGAATATTACAAACAGCAGCTCGTTTTGCGTGAACCATCAGAACATGGCGTTGACAATGCATACACCCGCGAATGGAATCCTCCTCCAATTGTTGAAGTAAACGGCGTCAGATATGGATTTCTCACCTGTTATGATGCTTATTTTGAAGAATATATCGCTCATCTCGGCTATCGTCGTCCGGATGTTGTGCTGGTATCTGCATTTCAGCGTGGAGAACCGATGGAGAATTTGCGGATGATGAATCAAATGCTGGCATATCACACCGGCGCATTTGTACTGCGTTCATCAGTTTCAATGGGAGAAAACACTGCTGTCGGCGGGACATCTCTCGTTGTTGATCCTGCCGGAAAAATTCTTGCTGATATGGGCTGCAGAGTCGGCAAACTGACTGCTGAAATCGCCGATGTGCATTATAAATACTGCCGCAGCAACAGTTACGGCGGCTCGATGATAAAGAATTTTGATTTTATTGACCAGGGACGCACACCATGGAATTACCGTCCGGCCGGCAGCTGTGTCAAACCGGATGACTCTCAAATGGGCTATCCCAGAATTTGCGCCCATCGCGGATTCAACTCAGTTGCACCGGAAAACTCCCTTCCAGCATTTGGTGCGGCTATTGCTCTCGGTGCGGATGAAATTGAATTTGATGTCCGTTTCAGTGCAGACGGAGTTCCGGTTTCAGTACATGACAACAATCTGGAACGGGTCGCAAACGGCAGCGGATTGGTTGAAGATTTTACTTTTGAGGAGCTTCAGCAATTTGATTTCGGTATCAAGCGCGGTGCTGAATTTTCCGGCTTGCGCATTTTGAAATTTGAAGAGATTTTGCGCCGTTTTCCGCGCCAGTGCATCATGAATATTCATGTCAAAACAGCAGGAGAAAAATATTTTTCACGCGAAAAAATGCAGAAAATCATAAATCTCATTTATGAATACGATTGCGCAAAACATGTTTATTTTAAAGCCGGATACAATGTTATGGAGGCGGCTCTCGAACTCGCTCCCGAAATACACCGCTGCATGGGGGCAGAATTCGACGGCGAAAAAATGCAGATCGTCGAAAATGCAATCAAATATAAATGCCGGAAAGTGCAGTTTTTCACGCCTTATTTTACACAGGAACTTATAGATTATGCACATGAAAATGGTATCAAATGCAACTTCTTCTATACCGATGATCCCGATGAGGCGCGAAAACTGCTGGATATGGGCATTGATACAATTCTGACCAATGATTATTTCCGCATTTCACAGGTGCGTGATGCCTGGCTGAAAGAGCGTTGAGTTTATTTGGCAACCGGAATTTGCAATGCAAAAAAGTGGAAGATTGGAAGATTTTTTCTGATCTTCCATTTTTCCGGTGCAATTTTTTCAGCAATATCGCTCAGCGGCAGTAATTTGCCATCTTCGTTGAGATATCTGCCGTTTGCCACATCAGCTTTGTCATCATTGAAAGTTATGTTTATTTCATTTGCGACATCATAAGAAGTATTGGCAATACCGACAAAAATATTTTCGCCGTTGTTGAAATACTGAAGTGCAAAACATGACGGTTCTTCAATAAATGCCGGAAGCGCGGAGATATTCATATTCTCAATAATATTGCGCATAAGCAGCTGTTTCTGATACGAAATCAGATGGCGCATATCGCCGCAAACCGGATTTATACGGTAATTCATAACGGCAACTTTACCGCCGAGAGAGTTTTCAAAAAGTATCATTGACGGACAGACTTCGCGGCGGTCATGGTCAGTGATTACAGAAAGAATGCGTGCTGCCGGATCGACAGAAGTTATCTTTTTGACATCACAGATTGCGGTATCTTTGAGAGAAGCATAAGTTCCGGTATATTTGCCGCAGAATTCTTCATCACAGAAAAATTCTGCACCGAAAACATCATTCAACTCCTCAATTTCACAGCCGACCTGTTTCTGATAGCCGCGGTATGCAAATGCTTTTGCGGCATCAGCATCGAGTATGAGGTTCTTTTTGAGCAGTGCTTCAAGTCCTGCATCAGAAAGTGCATAAACAGTATCTCCCGCAAGCAGAGTAACATCCGAATCATCATAAGTCAGACAGAATCCGCTGTTGGCAAGAAAATCGTGTACAGTAAATGCCGGCCAGTAATAATCTGTAATTGATTTATGATTTACAGGAGTACTGATGGCGGATTTTGCGGAAAATTTCACGCCGATACCTTTTTTGGTGTAGCGGTCGGGGGCAATTTTGAGTAAAGCATCGAAGTACGGTTTTTCGCGTTTGAGCATTTCAGCAATGGCAGGCTCAAAAAACGGACCGTTGCCGACATATCCGCAGGCGGAGATTGCCGGATTGGGCATACGGTTGACAATTCCCTGGGAGATGTGCAGACGGATGACCTCCATGCTTTTTGAAAATCTGGTGAATGGAGTGGTTTCGATT
Organism: Victivallaceae bacterium; assembly: GCA_045538635.1. Classification (GTDB taxonomy): domain Bacteria; phylum Verrucomicrobiota; class Lentisphaeria; order Victivallales; family Victivallaceae; genus RGIG5270. Next base: position 2,071 of record JAZSRU010000054.1, on the reverse strand, counting down.
TCCGGAGTGTATTCTGCATCATCACCGATAAGCTGTCCGATCGATTCCATATAAAAAAGTCCGGGGATGATCTGCAGTCTGTCGCGGTCGCAATAAGGTCCGATACAGGGGCGCAGGAGATATTTTCCGTCCGGTTGGAAAATGCGTGCCATTTTGTGCAGATCATAATCACTGCTGACCATGGCATGAAGACATGGTACCATAACTCCGATTTTCATATCCGGATTTACTGAGTGTGCGGCTTTTTCTATAACAGCTGCGATCTCTTCGAGAGTTCCGCGGAGAAAAGTCATCCACTGTTTGCGGACTTCAAAATCATTATAGATGGCGTCCTGCAGAGTTTCGCGTGTCCATTGACGGTTGCTGTATTTTGAAAACTCAGCGATATGCAGATCGCACATACAGCCCCATGTCCCTGCCCTGCCATTGAAAATGTAACGGTGATCGTCGTCAATGTAAACATATTCTGCACCGGCGGATGCGAGTATTTTATGGTATTCAGTAAGGTAATCTTTTAATGCCGGATCGAGCTGACATGCAAGGCGTTTTTCATTGGTTCCGTCAGCCAGAGTCTGCCAGTGGGTATATTGCGGATTGTGCTGACTGTGATCGAAGCGGGACATGAGCATATTGTATGATGAATTGATGCCGACATGAATATTGTGAGCGGCGAGTTCTTTTACAGCTCTGGCGATATTGGCAGCTTCATGTTTAGCCTCTTCGATGGTCAACTGATTCCAAACCATATGCTGGGCATCGGTGAAAAGCATCACATGACGGGTAGAGGTATATTGACAGAAATCAATTATTTCATTGATGATTTTTTCATAGTTCCAAGTCGGCAGATAAAGGCGGAGAATATAATTCACCTGATTTTCCGGAAAGATATTTTTCATAATAATAAACCTCTGTTTTATTTTGTTGATGAGATAATATATCCTTCCTGTCCGCAAAAAGCAAGAATAAATACAAAAAAAGGGGTTGTTTCAAAAATGATTCTGCGGGAAAGACCCCTTTTTGAAAAAAGGTTATCTTCCCCCCACCCCATCTTTCCAAAACTTTTAAAAGGAATTGCTTTTATCGTTACCGATAAAAACAATTCCGAATTTTTTTTATTTCCTTAAAAATATATCCAATCCACTTTTTCTCAAACCGACCGTTTGAGAAAGGGGACAACTGACATTGAAAACTTGTAAAATAAGTTATGATTTTCTCCAGTCATAACTTATTATAGTTCTTCTTTTCTGCTCAAACAATAGAAAAAGGCTGTTGCTCACCTTTTTTGAGGTTTTGCAACAGCCCCCATTGTATTTTCACATTTCAAGACATGGAGTATTCTGGGATTGCAATTCAGCGAGTTGGTCTTTCAACTGCTCAAGTCTTTGCCGATACTCAGTCTCGATAAGTCTAAATTCCGACTCAAGCTGATCAAGCTCCTGCAGGAGTTGAAGTTGATTTCTGGTTCTTTCGAGTTGTGTTCTGATGAGTGATTTCTGATCTGACATACTGCCTCCATAAAGGTTGATTTTTTATCATTTTTGCGGTAATTGAATACAGCTGCGATTTCCGGTATCTGTTCGCAGCGGGATTTTAAAAATTTATGAATAGCCTGCCGTGTGATATTTCTTTTTCTGCCGATTTCAGCAAGACTGACAAGAGGATTGTGGATTTTTTCATTGAGAATATACAATGTTTTTTCATCCATAGCCACAATGGCAGCTATAAGTTCGAGCATATCTGCGCGTGAATATTTTTTATTGTTCATTTCTCTGTTTGAGGTTTTGATTACTATGGGTGCGGACAAAGCCTCTGTGGGAATATGTTTTGCGCGGTTTGTCAACAATGGCGGCATACTTTCTGTGCTGTCTTTGCAGTAATCGCGCAATTCACAATTTTTGCACATTTCTTTACGGGGGTGATACTGAGAATAACATTGCATAATTGTCCTTTCTTTTTTTGTTGTTGGTAATATTTCGGGGGATACATAAAAAATGAATACCCCACAATATATAAACATTTTGTAAAAAGTCAAATATTTTTATTAAAAAAAATGAATTTTTTATATAAAATA
>JAZSRU010000093.1:0-70142 GCA_045538635.1 Victivallaceae bacterium | reverse complement strand
TATTGCTTGACGCGTCAAGGCGGCAAACATTACGCATCTGCGGACAAAAATATATAGAAAACCAACCCCTTAACAGAAAGGATAAAAATATGGAAACAACCTCGAAAAAACATGATAGAATGTATATTATATCATGTTGTTTTAACTTGTCTTGCATATTTTATCCTTTCTGTTAAGGAGGTTGGACATCTCTGATGTAATTATTGGAAGTAATTGTTTTTCACATACTATTATACTGTCATTTTTATAATATAGCAAGAAGACAGAACTGTAAAAAAAGAAGACAAAAGCCGAGAAAGTATATTTTTATATGTTTTTATCTGAATATTTGCGGTGCAGCATATATCAGAACAGAAATTATCTGTTCTCCCAAAGTGCCTGCAATTCACCGAGATCACGAACCGCAAAATCCGGCGTAATTCCTTCGACTTTAACGATTTCTGCAGAGGGATCGACAATATGACATGAAACTGCACCGGAATTAACTCCGACTGCAACATCAGTTGCCAGACGATCACCGATCATCAGACACTGTTTCATATTATTGATGCCGTAACGCGCCGCCGCGTGATGCAGCAAACCGGGATCGGGTTTGCCGAGGACTTTGAATTTGCATCCGGTTGAATTTTCCAGACAGGCGATCATTGCTCCGCAATCGACCAGCCATTCGGCTTTGTCTGTGGGGCAGAAAACATCCGGATGTGTGGCAAAAGAGGGAATGCCGCGCCGCATGCAGTATGCACCTTTGCACATTTTTTCATAATCGAGAGTTTTATCAAAAGCCAGCACGAAAGCATCCGGCTCATTTTCTTCAAAAACAAATCCGGCAGCTTCAAATTCAGCCCTGACTTCGGGAACTGCGAGGAGGTAGAGTTTTTTTGCCTGCGGCAGTTGTTCTTTCAGATAATCAATTGCATAATGCGTTGAGGTATAAAAATTATCCGCAGTTGCAGGGATTCCCATTTTATTGAGTTTATTGACATACATTGCGGTACTGATTGAAGAATTGTTTGACAGAAATGCATATTTTATGCCGCGTGAAGTCAGAAATTGCAGAAACGGCAATGTACAGTCAAACAATGTAGTACCGCGATAAATAGTTCCATCCATATCCAGAAAAACCTGCCGGATATTATTTAAAAGTTCTTTGTTCATAAAAAATCTCCTGTGCAGACTATATTTACCCCCGTTCCCGCAAAGTCACGTATAACGACATCTCCGACACCGATCGGCAATTTTATCCGCATCGCACTCAACTGCCGCAGCAGCGGAGCAATCAAATCTTTCGGCAGCGGAGCATCGCTTTTGACCGGAATACAGAAACGCCCCTGCCCATCAGCAATAACTGCCGCCGTCACCACCCGATGCGGAGATGACAATTCCTGTTCCGCGTAACTTCTGCCGCGCGGACATTTATTGCCGGAGATTTCCGTATGACTTTCAGATACGGCTATTTCCAAATGACATCCTGCGGGACAGCAAATACAGATTTTTTTAATATTTTTCATACTCAAACTCTCTCCAGTGAAACAGTGATTGATGATGCCGCAACATTTCCTATTTCAAAAGAGATCATCTCTGCGGCTTTAATATAGCACATATTTTCAGATAAAACAAGTTCATCTTTTTCATTTTTCACCACCAGACGGGCGCGCTCGGCGGCAAACGACGGACGCATATAAAATCTGCACCCGCGCGATGGCGCAAAACTTGACGGTACAATATAACGCAAACCATCACCTGCTATTGCTGAAGCCCCCCGTCCGTCAGGCATATTCCCCTCGCAATAGGCAGCCGCACCGCGCGCCGCACGCTCCGCCTCCTCTGAAACATAATCTACCAGATCATGGACGTGCAAAACATTTCCGCAGGCAAAAATACCTTCGACAGAAGTCATCATATTGCCGTCAACGACTGCACCTCCGCTTACCGGATGCAATTTGACACCGCATTCACGCGAAAGTTCATTTTCAGGAACCAGCCCGACCGAAAAAAGCACTGTATCACATTCAATACTGCGTTCATTTTCAAGGTCGGTTTTGCCGTTTACCAACGGAGCAATTCTGATTTTTTCAACTCTTTTGCGGCCTTCGATCGCCGTAACAGTATGCGACAGATACAGAGGGATGTCAAAATCCTCCAGACATTGGGCAATATTACGGCTCAAGCCAGCCGGGTGCGGCATGATTTCAACCACACACTGCACTTTGACTCCGCTCCATGTCAGGCGGCGCGCCATAATAAGACCGATATCGCCCGAACCGACGATCACAGCTTTTTTCCCCGGCAGATACCCCTCTGTATTGATAAGCTGCTGTGCAAATCCGGCATTGAAAATTCCTGCGCAGCGCTCACCGGGGATACCAAGATTGCCGCGGCAGCGTTCACGGCAGCCCATTGCCAGAATCACCGCTTTTGCATAAATCTGAAACACTCCGCGAACGCCTGAACAAATTTGCAGTTTATGTCCGTTTTCATCCGTGTTGACTGCAGTCACGGTGCAATCCGTCATAATTGATACTCCGCAATCGGCTGCTTTACTGTTCAAACGGGCGGCATATTCCGGACCGGTAAGCTCTTCTTTGAAATAATGCAGTCCGAATCCGGAGTGAATACATTGCTGCAAAACGCCGCCAGTTTTCGAACTGCGCTCAATAACTGCGACTTTTCTTCCCGCCGCGCTGCATACAGCAGCAGCACTCAACCCCGCCGCCCCGCCGCCGATAACGGCAATATCAAAATCAAATATCTTCATAAAATAAATCTCCTGTTTCACCACCGAGGATCGGGGATTTGCCGTTTTTCGTGATGCGCGCCAAAGGTATTCCCGTTTCCTCTGCAATAATATGCATGATTTTCAAAGTGCAGAAGCCCCCCTGACAACGCCCCATCGTCGCGCGGGTGGCAAACTTGACTCCGTCAACTGTATGATGCCCTTTGCGCACAGCAAGACGTATTTCCGCTTCCGAAATTTTTTCGCAACGGCAAACGATATTGCCCCATTGAGGATTTTTGCGGCACAATTCTTCCAATTCAGCAATATCAAGGTTGCGGACAACCGGTACTTTTTCCGGCAAAACAAAAGGTGTTGACTTTTTCTTCAGCCGCAAATCGATTTTACCGAGCAAGTCAATAATATATTCTGCAATGGCTCCTGAAGCCGTCAATCCCGGCGATTGGATTCCTGCCGCCTGCACAAAATTCGGAGCTGTTGAGGAAATTTTTATCATAAAATCTTCGTAATTTTCAATAACCGGGCGCGAGCCGCTGAAAGAGGTTATCAAATCACGCTCCGAAACCCCATGCACCATTTTTTGAGCCAAAGCGAAAATTTCATTTCTCCTGTCCGCCGTAGTGCTGTTATCATCTTTATCATCAACGATATCCGCAGTAGGCCCTACCATTGTCGTCCCGCCGGCAGTAGGAATTACGAGAACCCCTTTTGAATGGGCTCCGGGCACAGGAAATATCACTTTTGACGGACGGTACTGCGCCAGACGGTCAAGCAGATATTCTTCACCTTTACGCGGTACTATTTTAAATTTTTCGCCGCCGAAAACTGCAGAAACTTCATCAGCAAAAAGCCCTGCAGCATTTATTACATAACGCGCTTTTATAACTTCATTTTGCCGGGAGCGGATCTCCCATACTCCGTCAAAAAATGCAGAAACGACCTCAAAAGAAGTTTTTATCTCATTACCGTTCAACTTCACGGCATCCGCCAGAGAAAACACCAGACTGTACGGCTCGACCACACCGCCGCGCGGTGCGAAAAGTCCGCCGATGACACCATCCCCAAGCTTTTCTTCCAATTCCATCATGCGCTCTGCCGAACACAATTCGATACCTTCAACGCCGTTTTTTCTGCCGCGCTCAAAAAGTTTTTTTACTTCTGCCATTTCCGCATCACTGAATGCCGCAACCAGAATTCCGCAGCGTTCAAATGCAAAATCAAGTTCCGCGTGCCAGCGGTCAAAAATCCTGTTCCCCGCCAATTCCAATCTGCCTTTGAGCGTATCTTCTGCAGAATAATGGAATCCGCCGTGGACAATACCGGAATTTGCTTTGGAAACGCCGAAAGCACAATCAACTTCTTTTTCCAAAATGACCGTTTTCAATTCATAACGCGACAATTCATAAGCTGTTGCACTCCCGATGATACCGCCGCCGACAATCGCAACATCATAAACAGTATCTTTTTTCATATTGCCTCTTTGTTTAGTAAAAAGTTTAGCAATAAAATACTGCATATTATACAAAATTCAAGTGCAAATTGCTTGATTTCAAAAAAAAAGAGGCTATATTATCACAAATGAGGTAAAAAATGGTACTTTCAAGAATTTCACAAAATATCCGTTCATTCCGTATCGCACAGGGAATGACAGTTGACCAGCTCGCCGCCAAAAGCGGTTTCAGCAAAGGTTTTATTTCACAGGTTGAAAATTTCCGCATATCCCCGTCGCTCAAAGCTCTCAATAAAATAACCGAAGCTCTGGGAATTGATATGACAGCGCTTTTTCAACAAAATGCCAACACTCCGGAATACACATTCGGAACTCTGGATTCAGGCGAGGAAGTACCGCGCGACAACGGCGGACATTTCGGCATCAGCTATCATGCGCTTGCCTACCGGCAAATCGGGCGCAATATGGACCCGTTTCTCATAGAATATCATCCGTCTGCCAATGAACGCGATTTTATGATGCATGACACAGAGGAATTTTATATTCTGCTTGAGGGAGAATTGGACTTCTTTATCATGGATGAAAAAAACTGCACCCGTATGCAGAAAAATTCAACATTGTATATGAAAGCAGGCCTGCCGCACAAAGTCAGACTGGCAAAGAATTGCACTTATGCCAAAGCATTGGTGATTTACGGAGAAAACAGCCAGGAGTAATTTTATTCCACCGTCATAGAGGCGTCAGAAATAACTGTTGTTGTTTCTGTAGCGCGCCAGTCGATCAGCAGTATCAAATATGCATATTCAGCATTGGGCGGCCAGCCTTTGCTTGAATAATGACCGAAAGGCGCATAGCCTTTAATTTTTTTATCAATGATTACAGTACCGTTCATCGGCACTTTTATATTTGCGCCGCCGAGATAACAGTAGCCGCCATGTGAATGCTGACGGACATCAGTTCCTGCACTGACAGTATGCCGCAGAGGTTCATTGAACACTACTTCCCAAATACTGCCTTTTTTGCGGATTTGACTCACCGTACCGGCGATGAGATTTTTATTTGGGATATCAGAAAAATCTTTTTTGGCTCCGGCGACGACGCAGCTGTGATTAACTTTCCGCCATTTTGAAGCATCTTGCACCCAAAGAGAATATGTACCTTTTTGGGCTCGCCGCACAACTTGAGTAAAGGTATCATTGTAAGTCTGCCAGCACCATGCGGGGATTGAAGCGCCTTTGGCATCACACGGATCAAATCCGATATAAGCAACAGTATCCTCATATTCATTGCCGGACAAAGTCATTTTCAAATGGTATGTTTTGGCGGGATCTATTTTGAAAGGATAACGGCTGCGGATGGCAAGCTGACCGTTGACAGTTATTTTGTTGAAGTCAAAAATTGCTTTTTCGCCTGCCGGAAGCCAAAAATCGCGGCCGTGAAAATCATAGAAATCAACAGCCGCGAGTTCCTGAACAGTACACATTGCAACAGCAGCAAAAATTTTCAACAACTGCCGCATTGTGTCCTCTTTCTTTATTTTTATTCAATAGTCAAAGTGGCATCTTTGATGGTGATTGGAGTCATTTCTTTGTCATTACCCCAGTCAAGCAGCATAACCAAAACTGCTTTTGCTGCATTGAGAGGCCAGATGTTGCTGCTGTAAAGATTGACTTTGTCGGAACAACCCTTGATAACTTTGGTGGAAGTGGTTTCTTTGTTGGGAGCAATTCTGGATGCAATAACATACAGATATCCACCGGCATAATGCTGACGGACATTGGTATTGGCAGGAATATCTTTTTGGAGCGGGGTTTTGAATGTGATGACCCATTCTTCACCTTCCTGTTTGACGGAGGTTATATTGTGGCCGAAAATATTTCTGTTGGGCAGGTCGGTGCCATCAGCATTGGCATAAGCTGCGAAACAGGAATGACCGGCTTTGTGCCATGCTTTGCCGTCTTTGACATAAATCATGGTATCGCCTTTTTTGGCATCGCGTGAGAGCTGGGTGAAAGTTTCACTTTTGCCCTGCCACATATATGCGGGACCGCCCTGATTTTTGGCATTGATCGGATCCCAACCGACATAAATCATCGGTTTTCTTGCGGTATTATTTGCAAAAGTAACTTTTAATGTGTATGTTTTGGCGGGGTCGATTGTGATGGGTTTATTCATACGGAATGCGGTTCTGCCGGGGATGGTGAATTGATTTTCGCCGTAAACGATATCACCATTGCCGATATTTCTTTTCATTACACCTTTTTCAGTCAGGTTGATGACTTCTGCGGCGGAGAGTGAGAGTACGGCAAATGCTGCAACACATACGATTGATTTGGTCAAAGTACGCATTTTTTTAATCCTTTCTTTATTGATTATTCAATAGTGAATGTACCATCTTTCAAAATGACCGGAGTTTTGGTGTTGCCCCAGTCGGCAAGGATGATAAAGTATGCTTTTTTGGCACCGATGGGCCAATTTTTTGCATTATATTGCTGGAGATATTTCGGCAATCCGCTGACGGATCCCTGCAGAGTAATTTCGCCTTCTGCAGGAATTGATTTATTTGCCACGCAGTAGTAATAACCTCCTTTGAGATGCTGACGGAGAGAGGTATTGGCGGGCAAATCTTCAGTCAGACCTTTTGCAAGGGTAACTTCCCATTCGGTACCGACTTTTTTGACTGCGGTAACATTTTCGCCGACAACTTTGGCATTGGGGACATCGGAATTATCGGCTTTTGCATCTTTGACAATGCAGACGGAACCGCCTCTGACCCATGCAGCGCCTTTGCTAATATAAATTTTGGTATCGCCTTTTTTGGCATCGCGGGCAAGCGGAGTTATGGTGTACTGCAATCCCTGCAGATGATGAGCGGCAATGCCTTTGCCGTTTTCATCGCAGAAATCAAATCCGACATAAATATTTGTCGGTTTGACTTTGTTGCCGACGGCGGTGATTTTGAAAGAATATTTTTTGGCATGATCAATGTCGATCGGTTTTCTGGATACGAGAAATGATCTGCCGCTTACGGTGATCTGGTTTCCGTCGCATTTGAGAGAATTGGTCCATGCATTGCGGAGAAAATCTGCATTCATGGGGATAACTTCGGCATTACACATGAGTACAGCAGAAAATCCGATTGCTGCAACAGCAAAAAATTTGGAAAGTTTCATAATTCATCCTTTCATTTGAATTAAAAGTAAAGACTCTCTGTCTGTAAATTAATACCCATTTACAGTTTTTTCAAATTTTTATTTACAATATTTGCATTTTTTTATTAATTTTTGACGGATTCTTTGAATTTGCGCAGATATTCGCGGGTGCGGTACCATGAAACTTTTGGCAGCCGGTATTCATTGAGCATGCCTTTGTTGTTGAAACCGCGCGGGCGGGTGAAGAAATATTCTGTTTCAAGATAGCTTTTGGCATCAGCAAACAGCCAGATTCCGACACCGGTATAACGCGGATTATTTAAAACGCATTTAAGGACTTCCTCCAGATGATCAGCCTGATATTCTTCGCTCCACCGGTATCCGCTATGGTCGCCATAGAGTGCGGCGGAACCGATTTCTCCGATCATCAGGGGTTTCCCCTGGAATTTTTCGCCCCACATATCAATATACTTTTTGACATTGGCAATGCTGCCGCGCGGAGAAAGTTCATCTGCAGTATCATACCAGCCGGGATAAATATTGATGGCAAAAATATCCATATACTGCATACAGATATCAGACTTCGGACGGTTGCAGGCAAAAGTTATCGGACGGGATGGATCCATTTCGCGGATGGTATTGTAAAGTCTGCGCAGCAAATCTGCCGCTTCCGGATGTTCTGAATGAGCTTCATTGAGAAATCCCCAGATGATAACGGAGGGATGATTTATACTTTTGCGTACCATTTTGCGGCATTGTTCAGCCTGATTATCTCCGAAAGCGGCATCGGCAAGATGTTCTTTGCGGTTGCCCCAGCCGAGAGCTTCTTCCCATACAAGGATACCCATGCGGTCGCAGAGGCGCAGCAGAGATTCTTTCTGCGGATAATGTGAACCGCGGACAAAATTGAATCCCTGCTCTTTGATCATCTGCAAATCATCGGCGATCAAACTTTCCGGAACTGCCGCCCCGAAAGCAGGATGTGATTCATGACGGTTGCAGCCGACAAGTTTCAAAACTTTGCCGTTCAGCAGCAGATCATTGCCGCTCCAATCGAGAGTACGCATACCGAATTCAGCTTCAACTCCATTTATTCTGACGGTATGCAGATATGGGGTTTCCACGCTCCAGAGTTTGAAATCCGGTACATTGACAGTAAACTCCTGTGCAAACGGCCGTTTTTCAGAAGTTTTGCCGTCAAATGAAATCATAATTTCATCAGGATTTGCACCGAAAGTTTCCAGACGGATCAGTGCAGTTCCTTTGTTTATATCTTGCGGAATAACTTCAATGCGGCGGATGTCATCATCTGCATATTCAGTCAGATAAATATCACTGTAAATGCCGCCGAAACCGTAAAAGTCATAGTAAACTTTGTAAGTTTCTCCCAAATCATCAGAATAAATCTTATTGTCAGCAATAATTACAAGCTCGTGTTCAGTAATGTTGCCGCAGTCAAAAAAGAATTCTTCTTTTGAGTAAGCAAGAATACTTTTGCCGACACTTCTGCCATCGACAAAAACTTCATAATGCAATCCGGCGCCTTCGACAGTCAGCATGACTTTGCCGGAGCAGTTTATATTGCGTTTGTAACAGCCGCAGGCGCGGACACCGGCTCTGCCGGGAATATTGTCAAAGCAGCTCGGCACGCTGACAAATGAATCAAATACCGGATTTTCAGGTTTTTCCTCTGAATATGCAAATTGCCATATACCATTAAGATTTTGAACTTTCATTAAATTTTCCTTTTTGTGTTTAAATGATCCTGATTAAAAACATCATAATCTTATTATACATATTATACAACACGTTCCGGAAAATATCAATAGTAATTTTGTAATAAAAAAATGTAATTTTGTGATTGTTTTCAGAAGTTTACCATACCCGTTCCGGAATGCCGAGGATACGGGATATCGCATTGCGCAGCGGATAATCCGGATCAGTCGCAATCTGCTGATTTCTGGTCAAACCGACAGCATACATGGTTTCCCGGTCCGCAAAGCCCTCTGCCCCGCACGCTCCTGCCTGTCCGAAAAATCTGTTCCACGGGGCGGCGGGACCGCTGACAATATAGCCGAGGCCGAATTTATCCCATTCATCTGCTTTTACACAATAAGCAGAATCGCGCCGGATTTTTACGGCATTTTCAATGGTTTCATCGCGGAGCAGCCGGATTCCTTTATAACCTCTGCCGATTAGAGAGGCGTGAATTACGGCGAGAGCTTTTGCATTGGCGGCGGTATTTACAGAGGGGTTCAAGCCGTCAAAAAGATATTCACAATTATTGATTTTGAGCCATTCGCTGTCAACTGCATTGCCGTTGGAGTCAATGATTGGAACGATTTTTGCGAGATTGGCGGTACGCATTCCGGGACAGCCCCAGAAAAAATCAGTTATATCCAGAGGTTCGAGGATAAATTCTTTCAGCAGAGCGCGCAGATTTCTGCCGGTAGCTTTTTCCAGCAGTCTGCCGAGCAGAATTCCGTAAGTGAAAGCATGATATTCATGAAAACCGCCGAGAGTTCCGCACAGAGGGGCTTTTTCCAATGCTTCACAGGCTTTTTCCCAGTCATAGTAATATTTGTATTCAAAATCTGCGGGAAAGTTCCACATGGCACTGCGATGAGTGAGAAAGTGCCAGACACAAGTATCCTGTTTGCCGTTTGCGCCATATTCCTGCCAGTATTTTGTGACCGGATCAGCGTAATCAAGGAAACCTTTTTCAACGCATATATGGACCAGAGTGGTCAAAACACTTTTTCCGGCGGAAAATACCGGAAACAGAGTATTTTTATCAACTTTTGCTGTTTTTGAGTTATCGAGATAACCGGAAACAAGATCGCAGAGCAGTTCTCCGTTTTTGAAAATGACTAATTGACAACCGCATTCTGAACCGTTTTTGACATGAGAATCCAAAGCTTCCTGTAATTTCTGTATCATATTTGCACCTCAATTTTAATGATCAGTTTAGCAATATAATAAGTTATCACCGCAAGAAAAAAAATCAAAATAAAAAAATCATTTTTTTTAAAATCGGCGTTGAAAATAAGTTTTAATATGCTATGATAGTATAGAAACCTTGCAGAAAAAAATAAAATTCAAGGAGGTCAATATGATTTTCAGTTCTAAAATCACTGATAGTGTTACAATCAAAAATAACTCCGGAAAAAGTTATACTTTTTTGTCTAAAGCGGGTATCAGCTTGCTTAATACATACAATGTTGTTAAGGTTGATGATTATGCGGCAGAGTGTATTTTGATTTTGAATAACAATATTACATTGACCCAGAAAACTGCGGCGGAATCAGCCGATGCTGCCGGTATTTACTTCATTAACAGAAACGACAGTGAAATTCCTGTTGTTATCGGGAATCAATCGGCAAAGACCACTAAAGTTTCATTTAAAGTTCATAAAGATGCTGATATTTCAGCTTACGGATGGCAAAGCAGCAGCAATTTGAAAATCGGCGGAGTTTTTATGCGGCGCAACTTTACAGTTTCTGCCAATAATCTTTATGACGGCAGTATGTACGGAGCAAATGCATATGGTATTTATGCCGCAAAGAATATTGAATCTGCTGCGAATTTTACCGGCAATTTTTCCATTACCGCCCGCGGGGCAGGCAATGTGAACGCAGCGGCGGTATATGCCGCAGCTGGAAATTTTTCTGCAGGCAATCTCATCGGCAAATTTAAAGTTACAGCAGACAGTGATGATAGCATTGCCAATGTTTACGGGGTGTATGCAAACAGTATTACACTCAATAAAGTTTCAAGTAAGTTTGATATAATGTCTGACGGCGATCAAAGCAGTAATAACAAGGCAGCGGCATTGTATTCTGTATCTGCATTGAAAATTTTTAACGGTTTTACCGGTTCAATAAAAGTCAGAACAGAAGAAAGTGCGGAAAATTATGGATTTTATGCTGATTCTATTCAGCTTCGCGGCAGAAATACCGGATCAGTTGCAATTACCGCTGATAATGATCATGACAGCATGGCTTATGGTATTTGTTCTGCCGGAGAAATGGATTTGGCAAATTATTCCGGCGCACTTTCTGTAAAAGCAATTGCTGAAGATTATAATGCATCTGCAACTGCTTACGGTACAAAAGCATCTGATTTAAAATATGTTGGGACTTTTTCAGGCAAAATTACTGTTTCTGCCAGTAATAAAAATAAGCGGGCAGGAAACGCTTATGCTTATGGAATATATGCAAACGATATTGAGTCAGATGATATCACGGGGACATGGAAGATTACCGCAAAAGCTTGCAATGGAAATGCTTATGGTTTGTATTCTGACAATGATATTTCTATGGATGATCTTTCCGGCAGTAAAACTGTTTCCGGGGTTGATGGGGGATACGGTTTTTTCTCCGGACAGGGAGATTTTTCAGCAGATAATATTTCAGGCAAAATTACTGTTTCTGCCCGAAGCATCGCGTATGGTTTTGGTGGTGCAGATTATTTTGCCGCTGATGATATGTCAAAAATGACATTGAAAGTTACTGCATCTGCAGGTTCTGCGTATGGTATTCAGGCGGGAAATGTGAAAATCGGCGATGCCGGATTGAATGTGGGCAAAATCACAGTAAACGGTTCTGCTGACGCATACGGAGTGAAAATCGATCTTGCAGTTAATTATGATGCTGACAGTTGTTTGAATAAGGAAATTTCCGGTAATATTTCTGTAGTGTCTAAAAAAGGTTCAGCTTACGGTATCAGCGTTGATACATTTAATGATATCACGCTTGCTGCGGGGATTACCGCAAGCGGTTATGATAATGCCCGCGCTGTTGTGTTTGAAAACGGTGATTTGAGTTTGGATTCAGCAAAAATTACTGCCAAAACTACGCAAAAAGGCAATGTCGATATTGCTTATGCGGTTGTTGCCGGAGCAGCTGATAACGTTATCAAGATTGCTGGTAAATCAAAAGTGACAGGTTATATTGATGGTGGTACCGGAACAGATTATGTCGGCATTGAATCCGGATCCAGACTGACCGGTGGTTTGAAGAATGTTGAAAATCTGATTTTTTTAGTAAATGATGCTTCGCAGAAGAAAAAAGCGGTATGGAGCGCAGCGGCGGCGGATCAGGTATCTTCAATCGGAATCAAGTCAGATTTCGGTTTGCGCGGCGATTTCAAACTTGTAACCAAAAACAGAAAAAATTCCTGGGAGGAGATTTTCGGAGTTTTGCCGTCATCTCTCAATATTCCTGACGATGACCTTTATTCATACAGTTTTTATGAAAAAGGAAATGATCTTTATATCAGGATAAAACTCAGAGATACTCTTTCGGATAAAGCTGAAGTTTTCAATACGAAAATCACTTCTGCAGCAGAAACATTGAAACAGAATTCTTTGTTTACAGAAAAAGCAGATATTGTTTTGAAAGATGCTGCCGTAAATTATGCCGTTCTGGCTGATAAGAGCGAGGCTCTTGTGCTGGATAATAACATTACTGTCAGTAAATCAGCGGGTGATGTTTACGGTATCAAGAGTTCCGATATTCAATCCCTGTCTGCAAATAACGCAGTTAAAACTCTCAAAGTTACAGCTAAAGCCGGAAATGCTTTCGGCTATCACAGCCAAAAAGATTTTGTTGTCAATGGTAAATATTTCCTGCAGAATATTACAATTTCTGCCGCAAATTCCGCTGATAAAACTGAATCCAATGGTATTTATGTCAGCAATAAATTCACTGCTGATGAAATATCAAAAAAATTCACAATTTCTGCCAAGAGTACATTCGCGGAAGCTGAAGCATTCGGAATATGTTGTTATGAACTTGCTGTCAATAAATTTTCCGGTAAATTTGATATCAAGTTGACTGCGAACTCAAAATATGGTGCAGTAAGTAAAGCTGCTGCTATTCTGGTAAGAAGCAAATTGAGTATTAAAAACGGATTTACCGGTTCGATAAAAATAAATGCAAAGGATGCAGCAGGCAAACTTGAAGTTTACGGCATGAAAAAAGACACAGCTTCATCATCTTTTGAAATGCTCGGCAAAAATACCGGCTCGATTTCAATCAATGCAACCGGCGGTACATCTGTCAAGGCATATGGTATTTGCGGTATTTACCTCGCAGATGAAGGCATGAAACTTGCCAATTATTCCGGAGCAATTACGATTAAAGCTGTTTCTGCAGATGCCAGTGCCGCAGCAATATGTGCTGAAACAAATCTGCTCGGTCCCGGGGATGATATTTCTGTTGATATTGAGGGTAAATTTACATCCAAGTTGAATGTTTCCGCTAAAGGAACAGGTGCAAACAGTAAAGTTTCTGCATTTGGAATTTCCAATAACGGGACATCGGTTTCAATGGATGATATTACCGGGACATGGAATATTTCTGCAACTGCTGATATTGCCAATGCTTGTGGTATATATACTGTAAATGGCGGCGATGTAAGTGTAGGAAATATTTCCGGAACTAAAAAAATTACCGCAAAATCAAAAAATATTTCAGCAAGTTCACATACTGCATTTATTTCAGCACAGGATTCTTTTTCTGCAGACACAGTTTCAGGCAAAGTAACTGTTTCCGGTACAGGGGAAACGATTGGATTTTATTCCGGTGGGAATTTTGCTGTTGATGATATGTCCAAGATGACTTTGAAAGTTAACAGCAGCAATTCCAATGCATATGGAATCAAGGCTGTAAGTGATTCATTATCAGATGGTAAGTTTGAACTTGACGATTCCGGCTTGAATCTTGGTAAAATTTCGGTTGCCGGATCAAAAAAAGTTTATGGTCTGCATGTGGAATATGGCAGTATATATGCGGCAAACACCTGTTTGAACAACCGTTTGACAGGAAGTATTTCTGCTGTTTCAAAAACAGAAGCCGCTTATGGCATTTCTGCTGATAAATTTGAGAATACTGTATGCTCAGTGAATATTTCTGCGACCGGTAAAAAATATGCATGTGCAGTAGAAATTACGGAAGGTGATTTGATTGTTGACAGCGCTAAAATTACCGCTAAAGTAACCGGTAAAAATGAAATACACAAATATGCAGTTCATACAACTGATCTGCAAGATAATAAGATCCGTATTTGCGGCAAGTCAAAGGTTACCGGCCATATTTATACAGGCGGTTCTGCAGATGAAGATTTTGTTTATATTGAATCCGGTTCAAAATTTACCGGTGCATTGTCAAATGTTGAATGTATAAATCTGATTCTCAATGACGCGGCACAGGCTAAAAATTCTCTCTGGGATGTTAATGCATTTGAAGATATGACACGGGCGCGGCTCTGGCTCGATATTGATTATGGTATGAGCGGCAATTTCACTCTTGCAACCAAAAAATCAAGTCAGCAATGGAGCGATATTGTTAATTTGGAGGACAATTATGCTAATGTTGTTCTGAATGTCGATGATAAGAGTTTTAATCTTGGCAGCGGCGGTTGTATATACGAGGATTTCAGATATCAGCTCAAAGAACAGGGAAATAAACTGATTCTTGCTGTAACTGAAGTACTGTAAGAATCAAACATTAAATTCCAGCCGGTAAATTGAAAGTTTTGCTTTTCAATTTGCCGGCAAAATATATACAGTCTTTTTCTGATATGTTTTTTGCGGGGAAGCAATGAAATTTTACATGCCATCCTGCATAATGAATGTTTTCTGTGAAATGACTTTGCCATTTTTATCAAAAAATACTATATAATAATCGCGTGCCTCCGGCATGGAAAAGCGGCGCGGAGTTCGATATCCGCTCAATGCAGGAGCTTTTTTAACTTCTTCATCTGCAAGGGCTTCAGCTGCAGTTTTAAAATATCTGTTGTTATAACAATCATACGGCGGAGTATTTTTCAAAGGAGTACAGATATTGATACGCGTTCCCCATGCTTTGTGTGGATTGGAAGAAAAAATTCTGACCACTTCTTCTTTGTTTCTGCCAATGAAATTTATTTCCGGCAATTGCGAAAAGCCCTCAAACATGCATCCTGATGAAAAAATCAGCAGCCAGAACAACAGGATCGGGGTCAGTAAGTTTTTTATATTCATAGATTTATACGATTGGCAGATTGCATTGGAGAATTTTAAAATATTGTTCGATACCGGAATCATGGCAAAAAAAATGGCGAGAGAGACGGGACTCGAACCCGCAACATCCACCGTGACAGGGTGGTACTCTAACCAATTGAGCTACTCCCCCGCGTTTTGCATTGCTGCGTAACGCAGTTTTGTTAATACCCTTTAATATAACAATACTTTTAAAAAAATCAAATCATTTTTTAAAAAAATCAAGAAAATTTTTGTCAAAAAGGTAATCAGGCTCTATTTTTGCCATGGATTTCAATGCAAGAGAGCGGAAATCCGGGATGCGTTTTTCTATATCAGAGAGGATTTTGCGGAAAAAAACACGGTCACCGCTGCTGTCGAGCATTGATTTGTATTGACATTTGCCGCAAATCGGAAATTGTACTGTTTCAGCAAAGTCTGCAATACTCTTTTCCGGAACGAGTATCAGCGGGCGTATGAGCCGTTTATCATTGAGAGCCGGAACATTCGGCCCCATTGTGGATATGCCGTGCCCGCGGAAATACGACATCATAAACGATATGATCGCATCATCAGCATGATGGCCGAGTGCGAGTTTATTGCATTTCAATTTGTCCATAAGCGTGTACAAATGCCCCCGGCGCAGTCTGGAACACAGTGCGCATGGGCTGTCGGAAAAGTTTTTTTCCGCAACAAGCGGCGCGATATCAAGTTTGACGGTATGAAATTCCCAGTTTTGAGATTCAGCATAATTGCGTATGGTATCTATGCCGAAATCCGGAAAACCGGGATCAAATGTGCCGCAGACAAGTTCAAACGGCACCGGCGCTTTTTTTTGCAGTTCATAAAGGACATGGGCAAGCACAAAACTGTCTTTGCCGCCTGAAAGTCCGATGAATATACGGTCATTGGCTTCGGTCATACGGTAATTTACGACCGCTTCGCCTGCTTTGCGCATGATGTCGCGTGGTATATTCAATTTCTGCTTCTCCGTCGTTTGAGAATGTTGACAAATTCTTTAAGTTCATTGGAGCGGACCAGAAAACTTCCGGCGAAATATGATATTCCGAAAATCATCAGCAGTATCATAATGGAAATAAATCTTCCGCCGTTGAACTTGGCAATTTTCATCAGCAGAGGAATTGCACTCAATGATATGAGAACGGCAGGGACACAGGCGGCAAAACTTTTTAAAAGAGAGAAAATCAGCTCTTTCCAGTTAAGTTTGAGGTTGCTCCGGTGCAGGATGAAGAGCAGAATTGTATTGTTGAAGACGCTCGCAAGAACGGTAGCCAATGCCAAGCCGCCTTGTTTCAATGGATACATCAGGAGCAGATTCAGCACCAGGTTCAGAATATTGGCAAGAATGGATATTTTCATCGGCGTTTTCATGTCTTTGCGGGCGAAAAATGCCGGAGTTATCACCTTGAGAGAGCAGAAAAACGGGATGCCGGTACAGTAGAAAAGCATCGCCCATGCGGTTTCATCCATATCGTGCATGGAGAATTTGCCGCGTAAAAAAAGTGCTTCAATTATTTCTGTGCGGAAAAATACCACAAAAATACTCATTGGAATACAGCAGAAAATAACATGACGCAGGCTGAACTGTAAATCTTCTATCAATTCATCTGTTCTGCCTGCCGCTGCCGCCCGCGACATATCCGCCATCAGCACCGACCCGATGGAGAGAGCAAAAACTCCTACCGGCAAATACACGATTCTTTCAGAATAACTCAGCGATGGCAGCGCATCCGCTCCGATAAACATGGCGATCCCTTTGTCGATCAAGAGGCTCAACTGTAATGCTCCGCCTGCAATCAATCCGGGTAGTGCGAGTGACCATAATTCATGCAGGATATTTTTGTGTGTTTTGAAATTCAGAAGATGAAATTCAGGAAATATTCCATGTTTTTTCATCAGAATACCAATGAAAAACAGCTGGATGATGCCGGAAATTATTACCGACAGAGAGAGTTTGCGGAGTACAAACTGCATATCAGACATTTGATGGTAATAAAAATATCCGAGAGTTGAAATGATGAAAATATTTAGCAGCAATCCTGCCAGTGCGGGTAGGAAAAATATCCTTCTGGTACTTAAACATGCCCCGCCGATACCGATCAGACAGATGAAAAATGCGTAAGGCATCAGATAAGGAATCAGTTTGAACGCATTGCGGATGTACTCTTTTTCAAACATATCTCCGAAAAGTAATGCAAAAAGAGTCGTTAAAATAATAATGATTATCAATATTGCCCCGAGAACGGTGAATACAATTCCCAGCTTCCGGCGGACAGCAGCGCGTTCTTCCTCTGTTTCAGCATTGCTGATGAGCGGGATAAGTGCCGTTCCCAATGCACCTTCGCCCAGAATTCTGCGGAAGATATTCGGAAATATGATCGCAAACCCCCATTGACTGGCAACTGCTCCTCCGCCGAGAACCGCCGCTTCCAGAACAGTACGCACCAGACCGAGGATGCGGCTGAGCAGAGTGGCAGCTGACATCCACAGGGAACTTTTCAGCAGATTGATACGCGGCGGAGCAGACATGATACAGCGTTATTTCTGTACGGGCGGTGTGAAAGGTTTGGCGGGCGCAATCTTGTCGAGTCTTGCCTTGTACTCATTGCCCCAGCCGGCAAGTTTGTCGTTGACAAAGACAAGCGGCATACATTCGTCGCGGGTATAAAGACAGTCATACCAGTTGATGCGGACAAAATAATACCAGACATTTTCTTCATGAAAATGGACATCACGCAGAGGTTCGCCCATGATATCGAGGACTTGTTCTTTGGTCATTCCGACGCGCAGTTTGCCGGAATTTTCAAGGTTGCGGTTGATTTCTTTGAATGAGCATCCGCAGAGCATGAACAAAGCTGTCAAAAGGATAAAAAATTTACAGATAATAGATTTTTTCATAGATTTTTGCCTCAAAGTTTGACAGAACGCGCGCCCTGACCGATTTCGCAGGCGAGGATCTGAGGTTCGACATTGGTACGGAGTTTATATGCTTCACGGAGCGCATTCATGTATGACTGCTGATCTGCGGCATTGACGAGATGTATGGTTATGCCGCCGAAGCCGCCGCCGGAAAGACGCGCGCCCAGACAGCCCGGAATTGAATTGGCAAGTTCGACGAGATAATCCAGTTCAATGGTACTGTTTTCAAAATTGTTTTTGCTGGACTCATGTGATTCAAACAGTAGTTTTCCGAAACTTTTGATATCGCCGGTTTCCAAGGCGGCAACTGCTTTTTTTACTCTGTCACATTCTCCGACGACATGTTTTGCCCGTTTGTATTCGAGGATTTCGAGTTTATCTTTGCAGGTTTCAAGCAGTTCGGGAGATACATCGCGGAGGGTTTTTATGCCGCTGTGTTCTGCTTTTATTTTGGCGGCGGCTCCTTCACATTCGGCGCGGCGGCTGTTGTATTCTGAATCGACCAGGTTGTGTTTGATCATGGAGTTTGCCACAACGAGGACATAGCCTTCGGGCAGTGAAACAGTACGCAGAACTTCAACTGTGCGGAAATCTGACAGAATGAGGGCATTTTTCCGGCCGAAAATAGAGCTGAACTGATCCAGCAGTCCGGTTTTCAAGCCGAGATAAATATTTTCAACAGCCTGACCAATGCGCGCCCATTCTTCATTGGCAAGTTCGATATTGAAAAGTTCTTTGAATGCGAAACAGAAACCTGTTTCCAGCGCCGCCGAACTGCTCATGCCGGAGGCAACAGGCAGGTCGCTTTTGACCAGAGCATCAAACGGTTTGATCCGGATATTGCGTTTGGCAAGTTCAGCAATTACACCACGGATATAATTTACCCAGTCGCCGGGGACAGCTTCGCCGATATTCAGAGGGTCAATGGTGCGTTCAATACCGGGGGCAAATTCGGGATTGCGGACGCGGCAGTGACCAAGACCGTTTTCTGCGATGGCGATGGTGACTCCGAATCCGACGGCACAGCTCAGGACGAAGCCTTCATTGTAGTCCGTATGATTTCCGAGGATTTCCAGTCTGCCGGGAGCTTTGGCGAGGACGGCTGCTTTTTTGTTGAAAAAATGTTCAAACTGCAGCAGAAAATCTTGTTCATTATCCATTTGCCGACCTCATTTCAATAATGCACTTACTGCTTTGAAAGCAGGATGTTTTGAATCTTTGAGCAATGCGAAAATGATGGATTCAGTACTCAGAACCTGGATATCGTTATGACGCATGAAAGCAAGTGCGGTCATTTTGTCATTTTCATTGCGTGAGCTTGCGGCATCCGCGGCAAGGGGCACATTGTAACCTTTTTCCTTGAGGGCAATGGCGGTCTGAAGAACGCAAACATGGCTTTCGACACCGCAAATAATAATGTTTTTGCGTCCGGCATCGAGTATTTTCTGATTGAATTCATCTGCACCGCAGCATGAGAAAGATGATTTTTCAATAAATGGTGTATCGGGGGCGAGAACTTCACGGACAGAATCAATTGTCGGCCCCAGACCTTTGGGATATTGTTCAGTAGCAATGACTGGAACTTGCATCAGAGTCAATGCATTGGCGAGCAGGCGGACTTTGGCGGCGCATGCTTCAGAATTACTCATTACATTCATCAATTTCTGCTGGACATCAACGATCACGAGCAGTGAATTTTCGGTTTCAAAAAACATAAAATACTCCTTTTTTACAGTACGGAAATTGCAAATACATCAGATTCAGCTTTGACACTGCGCAGACTCAATGCCGCACGCAGGAAAAAACGCCGCTCTTTGCCCGGAGTCACCTTCAAGCCGTCAAGGAACGGCAAGCCGAAACGGACAAGTACATTTACTCGCGGGGACATATCCAGCGGAAAGCGTTTCGGACGGTCAAGCACTACCGGCAGGATCGCTTCCCATGCGGTTGGATCCGGTTCTGTTGTGCCGGGTTTCCACGGCTGGTAATAAACTATGAAGTTATCAACTTCTTTCATGATCCATTCTTCAATGCGTACATGATTGCTGCCGATATTGGTCAGTCGCAGAGTAATGCTGTCATCCACTCCGGAAACCAGCTGTCTTTTGCCGACGACATCAAGTTTAAGCCGTGCATTGGGAATCGGTTCAAAAGAGGTGCGTTCCGGAAATTTTGTAATATTGCCGGTATAAGTCCTGACACATCCTGACATGCAGATTGCCGCCATAATCACCAGAAACAACAGATTTTTCATGCTGAATTCCTTTCGTTGTGCATCAATTTTCATCATCTTCCATGTGAACGCGTGTGCCGATGGCGAGCATTTCCGGATCCGGAGGCAGAATTCCGCGTTCATTGGAGGTCATGAATTTACAAAAATGGTCGGTATATTGATTTTTGAAATCAGCAGACTGCATCTCTTTTTCTGCATTGCTGACATTCAAACCTTTGAAAAAGAAGATTTTAATGGTCTTTTTGATGGCGGAACGCTCATCCGCACTCATGCCGGCACGGCGCAGCCCGACGACATTGGGACCGTAAACGCAGCCTTTTTCGGAGATCAGCGTGAATGGCGGTGCATCCTGACGCACTTTCAAGCCGGGAGAAATCATTGCCAATTCACCGATGCGGCAGAATTGATGCACCATGATGTAGCCGGACAGAACTGCGCCGTCGCCAATCTGTACATGACCCGAAATAGCAGTATGATTGGCACAAGTGACATTTTTGCCGATTCTGGCATCATGTCCGACATGGACAAATGCCATCAGCAGAGTGCCGTCACCGATTGAAGTCAAACCGTTTTCAAATGGGGAGCGGTGAACTGTAACATATTCGCGCAGAATGACATTAGCACCTATTTCCGTATAAGATTTAATGCCCGGAACCATGCGGTGATCCTGCGGCTCTTCGCCGACAAGAGAACCCATATAAAATCTTGAGTTGTCACCGACAGTAGTGTAACGGCAGATTTTGACATGGCTTTCGATGAAAACTCCGTCACCGATCGTGACATTGTCTTCAATTACGGCGTATGGACCTATTTCAACATTTCTGCCGATTTTGGCTTCCGGTGAAACTACTGCTGTCGGATGTATCATAATTCACCTCAGCAAACTATTGTACCGGCGCTGTTGTCGCCCTTCAGAATGGCATCGAGGCCCTTTTCATCGGCGAAATTGAAAACGATGATGGGCAGATCGTTGTCGCGGCACATTGAAAATGCGGTGGAATCCATTACTTTGAGCTGTTTTGATATAGCTTCATCAAAACTTAATTCGGTATAGCGTTCAGCATCAGGATATTTGAAAGGATCTGCGCTGTAAATTCCGTCAACTTTGGTTGCTTTGAGGACCGCTTCGCAGTCGTTTTCCAATGCCCGCAGTACAGCTGTGGTGTCAGTGGTGAAAAAAGGACATCCTGTACCACCGGCAAAAATGACTACTTTGCCGGCCTGCAATGCACGGTCGGCTTCAATGCGGTCGATTCCCTTGGCAATCGGCGGCATCGGGACGCTGCATTGGACAACTGCATCGATTCCGGCGCGGTCAAAAAAATCACGCAGGCAGAGAGCATTCATTACAGTACCGAGCATGCCCATGTGATCTGCGCTGACTCTGTTCATACCGCCGGAGGCGCCGTTCACCCCGCGCCAGATGTTACCGGCACCGCAGACGAGGGCAATTTCCATGCCGTTGTTGAGGACTTTTTTGATTTTTTCGACGATTGCTTCGACGGCGGCGGCATCGTAGCCGTGGGATTCTTTGCCTTTGAGTGATTCTCCGCTGATTTTGAGCAGAACTCTTCTGTACTTGTAACTCATATTCTTTTTCCTTGTGAAAATTGTTGAAAACACCTTATTTCTAATAAATATACAGTTAAAATTGAGAGATTTCAAAAAAAATACAGAAAAAAACTGTTTTTTTCAAAAAAAAAGTGTATATTACATAAAATTTTTAATAACAACCCTAACAGCAGGAGTTTTTTTATGTCAGAAAAAATCAAAGTAGGCGTTATCGGAGTCGGTGCACTCGGTCGTCATCATGCCAGATTGTATCTTGAAAATCCCGATGTTGAATTGGTCGGTATTTTTGATGTTATGACTGAAACTGCCGAAAAAGTCGGTGCTGAATTCAATATTCCGGTTTACAAAAATTGTGATGAACTGGTTGAAAAATGTGAGGCTTTCAGCGTTGCTGTGCCTGCTACATATCACCATGCAAGCACTATTCCGCTGCTCAAAAAAGGCAAACATGTCCTGGTTGAAAAACCGATTGCCGCTTCTGTCGCAGAAGCCGAAGATATGGTAAAATGCGCCAAAGAAAACAATGTAGTTTTCGGTGTCGGCCATGTTGAGCGTTTCAATCCTGCAATGGATTTTATCAAAAAATATGCTGAAAATACCCGTTTTATCGAAGCACACCGCCTGGCTCTTTATCCCCCGCCCCGTCCCGGAATGCACCGCCGCGGAACTGAAGTCAGCGTTGTTCTGGATTTGATGATCCATGATATCGATTTGGTGCTTTCCATGGTCAATTCAGAGGTGGAACGCATTGATGCTGTTGGAATTCCGGTTCTGAGCGGCACTGAAGATATTGTAAATGTCCGTATCAAATTTGAAAATGGCAGCTGCGCCAATATGACTGCCAGCCGCGTAAGTCAGGATCCGCAGCGCAGATTCCGTGTTTTCCAGGAAGATACATATATTTCCATGGACTACATGACCCGCAAAGCCATGGTTCTCAAACGCAACCGCCTCGGCCTTGCCCGCAAGGATGTTGAACTGGATGAGAAAAATGCTCTCGCTGCTGAACTTGCAGATTTTATTGATGCAGTCAAGGCAACAAAAGCATCCGGCAAAGTTGTCGATCCCAAAGTTTCAGGCGAACAGGGATTGCGTGCATTGCGTGTTGCCATCGCCATTGAAAATGAAATCCGTACATACAACGACAAATATGGATTCAAGTTTGCCCCCTGCTCACAGCAGGAACTGGATGCTGCTGATGCCGCGCAAAAATGAGCGGATCTGTCGTAAAACTTCATGCTTTCGCGCCTGCCAAGATCAACCTTTCGTTGAAATTGGTGGGCAAACGCGCTGACGGTTATCATTTGCTGGACAGTATTTTTGTACCGTTCAGGGCATTGTTTGATGAATTGACATTGGAATTGAGTGATGGAGAGCCATCCGTCACTATTTCGTCAAATTTATCAGAAATGACGGATGCAGAGAGTAATTTATGCTCAAAAGCGGCAAAACTTTACTTTGAAACGACGGATATTCATCCGTCATGCCATATTCATTTGGAGAAAAATATTCCGATTGGAGCCGGTTTGGGCGGCGGCAGTTCAGATTGTGCCGCCGTGCTTTCAATGCTGAATTCGCATTATTGTAAATTGTCGGCAGCAGAATTGCATGATCTTGCTTTGTCGCTGGGAGCGGATGTGTCGTTTTTTCTGATAAACAAGATGAGCCGTGTCGGCGGCATTGGCGAAAAAATTGAAGTTCTGTCAAAAGATTTTTGCGGCAGACTTCTTGTTTTGAGTCCTCCTTTTTCCATCAGCACGCCATGGGCATTTAAACACATAAATCCGTCAATTATCGGCATGGATTCGTCAGAATCAACCTCAAAAATAGTTGTCGCATTGCAAAATGACGATATTTTGACGGCATCAAAATATTTGCATAATGATTTTGAAAAGCTTATTTTTGGAAAATTTCCGGCATATTTTATCTGGAAAGAATTTCTTTTAAAATGCGGAGCTCTTCATGTAGGGCTGTCCGGGAGCGGATCTTCATTTTTCGCGGTATTTGATAATAATGATATTCTGGAAAATGCAAAAGAGAAATTTTATAAAAAATATGGTCAATATTTCAAATAAATATTACTGAAAACAAGAAAGGATTTTTTATGTCAATTCAAAAATTATTATCTTTGTTGGTACTTGCAGTTCTATTTTGCGGCTGCAGTAGCAAAAATGCTTACAATCTGGTAATGCTCGGTGATATCCATTATGACCGTACAGATCTGCATGACCATGATGTTTATAAAAATTTCAATCCCGATGTTCCTCTCGCTCAGGGAGTTTTGAATAAAGACGGACTTTTTTCATGGCGCAGTCAGACATTATGGGTGATAAAAAACCGCGGAGAAGATTTGAGAACTGTTCCTAAAAATGTGAAAATGTGGCAGAAAGATATTCCGCAACTGCTTGATAATGCCGCAGCCGCAGCCCGCGAAAATAATGCCCTCTATCTTTTTCAGCTCGGCGATATGGTTCAGGGCGATGCCGGAAACTATAAACTGCATCATGAAATGCTTTCCGGCGGTCTGGCATCTATGACCTCGCGTTTTGAATGTCCGGTTTTGATGGCACTCGGCAATCATGATACTCGCGGTCCCGGCGGAATGCAGGCATGGCAGGATGTTATTGTCAGCCACCATGATAAAGTATTGAAAAATGCTGTCCGCAAAGATTCCAATTTTTATTTTGAACTGAACGGGGATATCTATTATTTCCATGATTTGCTTTATCCTGCTCCTGATCTGCTGGAAAAAGCAATCAGCATTCCATCGCGTTATTTCTTTTTCATATCGCACGTTCCGGTCGTACCGGCGGAAGAAAGCTGGATAAAAAATATCTTATCTGATGATACTGAACGACTTGTAAATCTGCTTCTCAAACGCAATGCGATTGTTTTGAGCGGACATACACATACCATGGCAATCAGCCGTTATCAACCGGTAAAACTGAAAAATACCATTACCCAGTTTGTTATCAATTCGACTTTACGCAGCCCTGATAAACAGAAAAAATTTACTCCGCAAGTCGTCTATAACGGCAAGAAAAATCCCGTCGGCTCTCCCGCGGATAAACTCTGGAAAAAACTTTTCGCCGGCAAAGTCGATGTTTCTCTGTTGACTTCCGGCAGCGGATACGGCATTTTGCGGGTTTCTGATGACGGAGTTTTTGTTGATTTTCACAATATCGGCAAAGAACCTGTAACATTTGTTTTGAAGAAGAACAAGTAAGGATTTGATATGAATATTCTTATTCTCGGCAAGGGCGTTTCCGGTCAGGGCGCGAAGGAATTGGCGGAAGTTTTGCATGATACATATACTTTTGCAGTTGACGGTAATCTGCCGGAATGGGAAAAATTCGATCTGTGCGTAACAAGTCCCGGATTTGCGCTTGATTCTCCGTTAATCAAAGCGGCAGCGGCACACGGAATCAGTGTTATTTCCGAAATGGAATATGGTTTCAACCATTATCCCGGCAAAATTCTGGCAATAACCGGAACAAACGGCAAAACAACAACAACAGAACTCACCTGCGCATTGCTTGAAAGCGTCGGAGTCAATGCTGCCTGTGCGGGCAATATCGGGTTGCCTTTGAGTTCACTCTGTGCTGCTGTATTGCGGGGGGAGAAAGCGCGCGAAACTATCGCTGTTCTGGAAGTGAGTTCATTTCAACTGGAACATATTGAGAAATTTTCACCTTATGCGGCATGTTTTATCAATCTCGCAAGCGACCATTTGAACCGTTACAATGATTCTATTGAGGAATATAAAGCGGTAAAAATGCGTATTTTCAACGGAGTGGCGCAGGAGCGTTCATTCTGCGGCGGGACATTGGCTTTAAGTTTCTGCAAATCAAATATTTGTGTTGTTGAAAATGATATTTTTTTCAAAGATAAAAAAATTACTTCATATTCCGAATGTAAGCTCAAAGGCGCACATAATCTGGAAAATATCTGCTGTGCGCTGAATCTGGTTTCCGCTGTTTTGAGCGAAGAACAGCTCTTTTCTGCAGAATTGAAAAATGCTCTTGAAAATTTCCGTCCCGGCAAGCACAGAATTGAACAGTTTGAATTTGTTTTTGATGGTAAAAAATTGATCGGAGTCGATGATTCAAAAGCAACAAACCCGCACAGTGTCGCGGCGGCGTGTAAAACTTTTTCCCCGCCGCGGCAGAATTTACGCATTATTCTCGGCGGCTTGGACAAAGATATGGATTTCTCGGAAATTCTGCCGTGTGTACCGTATTTTGCCAAGTGTTATCTCATCGGCGAAGCGGAAGATAAAATATATGAAATCCTTTCGCCGACAGTATGCTGTCAGAAATTCGGCAAAGATTTCAAAAGCTGCTGCAATACAATGAAAAAAGAGGCGGAGGACGGCGATATTCTTATTTTATCTCCGGCTTGCGCGAGCATGGACATGTTTAAAAATTATGCCGAGCGCGGAGATATTTTCAAAGAATTGCTGTTGTGCAGCTGCTGACATGCTCTTTCAGAATAATTCCTTCATTTTCCTGAATAACAGCATCACATCCGAATGCATGTAAAATATTTTCCGGAGTAAGGATTTCACGCGTATTGCCTTCAAGAAAAATTCCTGAATCTTTGAGGATGATTACTTTTTGAGCGTATTTCCATGCCAGATTGAGGTCATGGCAGACCATCAATATTCCGGTTTTGCTGCAATTTTCCTGCAATGTACGCATCAATAAAAAAATGTGTTCAGGGTCCAGCGCAGAGGTCGGCTCATCCAGAAGCAGATAATCTGATTGACAGGCAAGGGCCTGCGCCAGCATGACCCGCTGCCGTTCACCACCGGAAAGCTGACTGACAGGACGGTTTGCCAAAGAGATTATTTCCATTTTGTCCATTGCGTTTTTCACTGCATTGGTATCATTTACATCAGGCGGAGCGAGCCGCGGTGTCTGTCCGAGCCGCCCCAGCATCACCATTTCGCTGACCGTAAAATCCAGAATCGGCGGTAAAGCCTGAGAAACGACGGCAATTTTCCGCGCCCGCTCAAAGTGCTTCATGGAATTCAGCGGGACATCATCAAGCAATATATTTCCGGCGGTTGGGGAGATAAATCCGCTTAAAATGCGGAGAGCGGTACTTTTGCCGCTGCCGTTTGCGCCCAGGAGCATAGTAAAATCGCCCTTTTCAAGAGTGAGAGAAAAATCTTTGAGAACAGTTTTATTTTTGTAACTGAAAGTTATATTGTGTGCATCAAGCGACATTTTTCTGCCTCCTGTTGAGTATGATCAAAAATACCGGACCGCCGATCAATGCAGTTAAAACTCCTATCGGCAGTTCGCGTTCAGTAAATATTATGCGGCTGCCGATATCGCACAGCATCAGAAAAATTCCGCCGTACAGAAATGTCGGTAGAATTATTTTTCTGTGATCGCTGCCGTGCAGACGCCGCACAATATGAGGAATTATAAGACCGCAGAAACTTATTATTCCTGCCAAAGCAACCGTACCGGCTGACAGCAAAGCGGCAATGAGAATGAGAATCATATTCATTTTGCGGACATTCACTCCCAGATAAAATGCCTGTTCGTCGCCTAACGAAACCGCATTTATTTCTTTTGAATAAATTTGCAGGACTGCAAGCGCCGCAATAGTATATATAGCTTGAAAAATCAGCATATCCAAATCAAGAGATTGCAGATCCCCCAGCATCCACCAGGTAACATTGGCAAGTTCATCGGTTTCTGCGATCGACAGGAGATACATCAGCATACTTGAGCATACTGTTCCGGCGATAACACCGGACAGCAATAGACTTTCACTGCCGAAATTTCCTCTGCGGCTGATAAAAAGTACAGTCCCAAGCACGATCAATGCACCTGCCAATGCGGCAAATGGTATTGCATAAAGAGTAATCGCTTTCAATCCGAGAATGATTGCAAGTGCCGCGCCTATTCCCGCACCGCCGGAAATGCCGAGTGTAAAAGGTTCAGCCAGAACATTTTTCAAAACTGCCTGAAAAACAAGTCCGGACAGCGAAAGCCCGCCGCCGATGAATAATGCTCCCACAATGCGTATCAATCGCAATTCGGCTGTCGGCGAGGAAAAAATATCATGAAAATTCAGCGTGTATGAACCGAAAACAACTCCGGCACCAAGCAGAAACAGAACAATTATTGCAAGGATGAGATTTTTTTTCATTTCATTTTCTCCAGTTTTTTCCGCAGTAATTCGATACCATCGAAAATACGCGGTCCGGGGCGTTGTGTAATATCCGGATCAAGGTCATGTATGATTTTTTTATTTTTTACAGCAGCAAGTTTGGACCAGAAGCGGTGCTTTTTGTATCCATTTGAAGACGCGCTCCAGATTATTACATCTATTTTCTGCCGGAGGAGCCAGTCATAGGAACATTTGAAATATGCCTGATCGACATTTGCCGCGACATTTTCTGCTCCGGCAAGACGGATCATTTCATCGGGCAGGGATTTTTTTCCGGCAACCATCAGCGGGGAGTCCCATATAACCCATAAAACATTAAGCTTCAGAGGGGTGCGCTTGGTTGAAAGTTTTTTGTCAATGCGTTCAAGTTCTTTTTTGCCGTTTTCTCCGGCATTGAGCAGCCGGCTCAAATTTTCGACGCAGGAGCGGTATTCAGCAATATTGCGGCATTGCATCATTTTGCATTTGATATTGCAGTCGGCAAATGTTTTGATCAGGTTGGGATTGATGAGGTCATTGGTGATGATGAGGGTCGGTTTGAGGCGGATGATTTTTTCGGTGTACGGCGATGCAAAACGGCCCGCCACCGGAAGTTTTCTGACCGTTGCGGGATAATTGCAGACATCACTTCTGCCGATCAGCATTTTTTCACAGCCGAGATGAGCCACAAGTTCAGTCAGAGCGGGTGAAAGAGAAATCACCCGCTCATTTCCAACTGCGGCAAAAACAAAATTAATAAGAATAAGGAATAAAATTCTTTTCATCACCGGCATATCCGATATCTCCTGTTGAATGTCTGTTGGCGGTATATTCTGCTTTTTCCGAGCTTACATGACCGTCGGCAAAAGTGATATTTGTTTTTTTGCTGTGGCGGAAATGCATGGTCGAATAAGCCTTGTTATCGCTGAATCCGGGGCCGCTCCAGTTCGGATAAAGCGGACCGTCAAGAAAGGATGTACTGCTGATATCACTCGATCCTGCAAGAAGCTGTGCCGTATCTGAAATCAGGTAAATTTTTGACGGATTGCTGATGCTTCCGACTTTCTGCCACGGTCCTGACCCCCCCTCGCCGGATGCAGGCGAACAAACCCCGGTTCCGTTCAAACCGTAAACTGTTGTGCGGAATGAAAGTCCGGAACTCAGAGATTTATATTTGCCGAACGGCAATGACGGACAGTCAAAAACTCCGCTGCCATCCTTCTGTTCCAGATACGGCGCAATAAAACCGTCAGAAAAATCATATTCGCTGCTGCTGATTTTTTTGCCCCACCAATAAGTTGCCCAGTCGTAAGTCTGCGGCATATAATAATCATCATAATCTGATGCATAAAGCAGAACTCCTTGCGCCAGCTGTTTCAGATTGCTGATACATTTTGCACTCCGTCCGCGCTCTCTTGCCTGATTTAATGCGGGGAGCAGCATTCCCGCAAGGATGGCAATAATGGCAATTACAACGAGAAGTTCGATGAGGGTAAAGGATGTCAGGGAAGGAAGGGAAACCTTTTTGCACAAAGGTTCTCCCTTCCTTCCCCGTACCCCATCCAACCTTTCCAAAAACTCTTGTGTTATGTTCATCTCAGATTTATTCATAAAGCAAATGACTTTCTTTTTCATTTATTTAATGTAAAATAAATTCATACATTTACAAATGAATTTTATGAATATTTATTGATAAATATACGGATTTCAGAAAGTCCGATAAATTTTTCATTGTCTGCTATCAATGTCGGAGCCTGACGAATTCCATATTGTACCGCTTTGTCAACATCAATATCAGCGACGACGACTTCATATTTTATATTGGCTTCATCGAGAAACTTTTTAGCAATTTTGCAATTGGGACAATTTGCGGAAGTGAAAAGTATAATATTGGTGTATTTTTCTTTTGCTGTAGAAATATTCCCGGTATTTTGACAATTTGCTTCAAATTCCTCATATTTTGCCGCATTTTTAACATCATAAACTTTACGGTCCTTGTATTCCTGAAGTTTGCCGTCATTCCAGTTCTGTACCGGACGGTAATAACCTGTGATACGGCTGTAAACTTCAGTTTTTTCACCGCATTCCGGGCATGAAAATTTCTCTCCTGTAATATAACCGTGGTTACGGCAGATTGAATAGACCGGAGAAAGTGTATAATACGGCAATTTGTAATTATCTGAAATTTTGCGAACCAGAGCAGCAGCCGATTTCCAGTCAGGCAGTTTTTCTCCGAGGAAGGCATGAAAAACTGTTCCGCTGGTATAAAGCGTCTGCAATTCATCCTGGATGTCAAGTGCAGAAAAAATATCATCCGTAAAACTTACCGGCAGATGAGAACTGTTTGTATAATAAGGTGTGCCGTTTTCTGATGCGCTGATGATATCACCGAAACGTTTTTTATCATGTTTTGCCAGACGGAAACTTGTTGATTCTGCAGGAGTTGCTTCCAAATTGTACAAGTCACCGTATTTTTCCTGATAATCGGAGAGTTTGTCACGCATGTGATTCAATACATCTTTAGTAAATTTCTGAGCTTCGGGATGTGTCAAATCTTTTTTCAGCCATTTTGCATTCAGACAGGCTTCATTCAAGCCGACAACTCCGATGGTTGAAAAATGATTATCA
Source organism: Victivallaceae bacterium (assembly GCA_045538635.1). GTDB lineage: Bacteria > Verrucomicrobiota > Lentisphaeria > Victivallales > Victivallaceae > RGIG5270. Next base: position 39,242 of record JAZSRU010000093.1, on the reverse strand, counting down.
AATTTACCAAGATAACGTTTGGTATAAGGATAAAGTCCTTCTTCCAGCAATTTTGAAATCACCTGGCGTTTGATTTTAAGTGAACGTGAAGCAATATCCGTCATACGGTCAAGGCGTGCATAAAAATCTTTTTCATCCGTTGCAAGATAAGCGATACGGGGAACATTTACAGTTACGACACCGATTGAACCGGTACTTTCACCGCTGCCGAAAAAGCCGCCTGATTTTTTGCGCAGTTCTCTCAAGTCAAGACGCAAACGACAGCACATTGAACGGATATCACTCGGTTCCATGTCACTGTTGACATAGTTGGAAAAATACGGAGTGCCGTATTTGCCGGTCATTTCAAAAAGAAGTTTATTATTTTCAGTTTCGCTCCAGTCAAAATCACGGGTAATGGAGTATGTCGGAATAGGATACTGGAAACCGCGTCCCTGTGCATCGCCTTCAATCATAATTTCAATGAAGGCACGATTTATCATATCCATCTCTTTTTTGCAGTCTTTGTATTTAAAATTCTGTTCTTTACCGCCGACGATACAATTCAATTCAGCAAGGTCGGCAGGTATTGTCCAGTCAAGAGTGATATTGGAGAAAGGAGCTTGAGTTCCCCAGCGGGACGGAGTATTGACACCGTAAATAAAAGATTCAATACATTTTTTCACCTGATTGTAACTCAAATTATCCGCTTTGACAAAAGGAGCAAGATAAGTGTCAAAACTGCTGAAAGCCTGCGCTCCAGCCCATTCATTCTGCATTATGCCGAGAAAATTTACCATCTGATTACAGATAGTTGCCAGATGAGAAGCCGGAGCGGATGTGATTTTGCCGACTACTCCGCCCAGACCTTCCTGAATAAGCTGCTTCAATGACCAGCCTGCACAATAACCCGAAAGCATTGCAAGATCATGGATATGAATATCAGCATTGCGATGAGCATTGCTGATTTCATCATCGTAAATTTCCGAAAGCCAGTAATTTGCAGTAATTGCACCGCTGTTTGATAAAATCAAACCGCCGATTGAATAAGTGACGGTTGAGTTTTCCTTAACACGCCAGTCATTGATTTTAACATAATCATCAACAATTTTCTTGAAGTCAAGAATGGTTGACTGTGTATCACGGAGTTTGGCACGCTGACGGCGGTAAAGAATATATGCTTTGGCGACATCAGCATACCCTGCCTGAACCAGAACAGATTCAACACTGTCTTGAATATCTTCAACAGAAATCAATCCTTCTTTGATTTTAGGTTCAAAATCAGCTGTAACTTTGAGAGCGATAAAGTCAATAATTGACGGGTTATACTGTTTTTCCTGAGCTTCAAATGCCATTTTAATAGCATCGGAAATTTTTTCCAGTTTGAAGTCGACATTTTTACCGTCGCGTTTTTGTACCTGATACATTTTTTCTCCTTTTTATGTTTATGTGTAATTTTCAATAACCTCTTATTTCTGCGGATGGAATAAATTGTCTGACAGATTGCAGACACTCTGCCAACTTTATGTCAGAGATTTCAAAATCCTGTGGATTGTCGCTCAGAATTGAACCTGAATTTATGAATTTCTGTAAATAATATCGTTTGGCTCCCGTTATAAATCTGCCGATTTCCATAAAGTCCGATACCTCATGCAAATTTCCTGTGACAGTAGTTCTGAATTCATAATCGACTTTTCCGCCGAGCAGGAATTTTACACTTTGTTCAACTTTTTCAAATTGCTGACTGCCGCAAGTTTCAAAATATTTTCCGGGTGAATTTTTAATATCCACGGCAACATAGTCAATAAGTTTACTTTCAACTATTCGTTTCAATTTTTCCGGGAATGAACCGTTAGTATCAAGTTTAACCCTGTATCCCAATGTTTTCGCTGCGTCAACGAGTTCAAAAGTTTCATCATGCAGCAAAGGTTCTCCACCGGAAATGCAGATACCATCGAGTTGTTTACGGCGTTTCTCCAGAAATTCAATAATATCTTCCATAGAATAATCAAGAGAATTTTTATCACTGTTCACGAGCAGAGAATTATGACAAAACGTACAGCGGAAATTGCATCCGCTGCAAAATACAGTGCATGCAATTAAGCCAGCATAATCAAGTAATGTCAACTTCTGCAATCCGAAACGCATTTTTTATCCTTATTTCTTTAACGTAAAATAAGTTTGTGCATCATCAAGTGAAGTTCCGAACCAGCCCATAAAATATTTGTTAAGATTTTCTTCAACAGAAAAAGTTCCTGTGTCGCCTTTCTGGGAGACAGTCAAACGCTCTGCAGAAACATGACCGTCAACAAAAAGGAAATTAGCTTTTTTATCGTGTCTGAAATTTATATCAGGAACAGGATTGAATGTATATGTGTATCCATAATAACTGCCTGTCATTACCGGTGCGCTGATATAATACATTTCAATAGGCGTCTGTCCGGAGTAAAAAAGGGAATCTGCAAAAGCAATTGTTCGCGATGCACTTTCAACCTGAGTGATTTTGGCAACCGGGACGGCATTTCCCATTATCCCGCCGAGGAACTGACTGTATCCGTACCCGCCGCAACCGGTGTTATTGGATGAAGCTGAACCGGATTTAAATTGTTTTTGTAAAGACGGACAAGTGCGGATACCATCATTTAAATAGCTCATAAGACCGCCCTCAGCATCAAATTTACTGCCATTTAATTTTCCGCACCATCTTTGATTTTCACCTACCGGAATCATCCAGTCATCATTATCATCACAATAGAGCAGAAATGCAGTACCGATTTGCTTGATATTGGAAACGCATTTGGAACTTCTGCCTCGCTCTCTTGCCTGATTTAATGCGGGGAGCAGCATTCCCGCAAGAATGGCAATAATAGCAATAACAACGAGAAGTTCGATGAGAGTAAAGGGGGAGAGATTTGGGGACAGCGAAAACTTTCTTTTCACGAGAAAAGAAGGTTTTCGCTGTCCCCCAAACCCCCTTTCACTTTCAAAGAAAAGCGGGATATTGGGTGACAGGGTCGTTTTGTGCCGTTCGAAAGAGAATTTATGTTGGGTCAGGTTCAAGAGTTTTTTGCAGTAATATTGTGCAATTACGACGAGAAGTTCGATGAGGGTGAATTCCAATTTAACGGATGATTTCAAGCTCAAAAATGACGGAATTTTGTTTTTGACGGATGAAATGACGGAATTTTCTGCCAATTTTACGGCAGACGGACAGATAGTCTGTGTGTGCTTTTGCATTTTAAAATCCTTTGTGTTGCGCGCACAAGCGTATTTTTTTTCTGAAGGGCAGGCTCCGACTTATGCAAAAATGCAATCACGGTTGCGCGACAGTCCCGGAATTTCACCGGACTTCACTGCGGTTGCTTCAGAATTCATTACAATATATAGTGTTTTTGTAAAAAGTCAAGTCAATATATTGTTTTTTTGTAAAAAAATTGTATTTGAGGAATAAAAAAACGGAAACAGAAGATTGATCTGTTTCCGTAAATAATTTCAACAATTTGAAATCAAATGATTTTATTTGTCAGCTTTGTCAACTTCAATTTCGAGGTCTTCGATAATGACTTCGCTGTTGGCATCAATTCTGACATAAGGACGGATAATGGATGTGACTTGACCCTTGGCTCCGTTCTGGACGACAAATTCTGCCTTGACTTCCTGTTTAGTTGCAGGGACATCAAATGCTTTTACTGCATTGACTGCTTCAAAATAAACATTTTTGTCGGTGTAGGTGTAGTAGCCGAGATAGAATTTTCCGGTACTTTTGCCTTTGATTTCGGCAGAGATTTCGACTTTGTCACCGGCCTTGACATTAAGCGGAATCATGCGGTAATAGACGACATCCTGTGTATTGGAAGTGATTTTGAATGCTTTTTCATCTTTTTCGCTTCCCTGAATGATTTCAGCTTTGCCGAGATCTTTGCGGGCTTTGTTCACTGTCCAGCTGGTGATTGAATTGGCACCGATTTTGCTTTTGTTGATAGAATTTTTGATTTCAATGTCGCCTGCAACAAGTGCAATGGCACAGCAGCTTACGATAGCAAGTGCGATTTTTTTCATAATTTACTCCTTTTATTGGGTTGAGATAATATTTCCACTGATATGAATATAATCTTTATAAATAAAAAGTCAATCCCAATTTGGATTTTTTTTTAATTAAAACAATGTTTGGCTGTCAATGAAGTTTTTTATTGCCTGCGGCAGCTCATTTATATCAAAAACTGTTCTGGATTGGGCTGCATAATCTGCTCCGGCAGCGTGCAGATATGCTCCGTATGCGGCAAGTTTATGGCAGGATAGCTCTTTTTCGCGTGCCAGCAATGCGCCGATGACCCCGCTCAAAATATCTCCGGAACCGCCTTTGGCAAGTGCGTAACTTCCAGCCGGATTGACCATTGGATTTTTGCCGGGTGTGGCGATTATGGATTTTTCCCCTTTTAAAAGGACTGTGCATTGCAATTTTCCCGCCAAAGAGCGTGCCTGCATCAAACGCGGTATTTCTTCAAAATCTGTAATATTGAAAGCCTGCGCCAAGCGTACAGCTTCCTGATGGTGAGGGGTTATCACTATATTGTTATGTTTTTTGTTCTGCCAGATATCCGGGAATGTGGCAAGTGTATTTAATGCATCAGCATCAAAAAGCAGCCGGCAGTTATTTTTCAAAAGCATATTCATTACATCTTTTGCAGCATTTCCGACGGTTGCACCCATGCCGAAAATAATGCAGTCCTGTTTCTCTGCAAGAGCTTCCAAATCAGCATGATCCGCATGATTGAAACATTCTCCGCCATTGCCGGAAAGATCGCGGACAATCACATTTGGAGGTATTGGCGAGTACGGTCTTTTTTTAATTGCAGCAGTCAGAAGTCCGCATCCGGCGGCATTGGCTCCGAGAATTGCCAAAACTGCGGCGCCCGGATATATTGCAGAACCGCCGATTATCAGCAGTCTGCCGTTTTTATTTTTGTAAAATTCTTCTTTGCGGCGGACAAAAAGTTTTTCTGTTGCATCTGAAATAACTTCAAACTCCACTTCTTTATCCGGGATTTGAGCAAGATCGAATCCTATATCCAGAAATTCGACCTGTCCGGAATGTATTCTGCCGTCAGAAATATAAAGGCCGCGCTTTTCCGCCCCGATTGTCAAAGTCAAATCTGCAAAAACCGCCTCTTTGCCGTTTCCGCTGTCGATATTAATACCGGATGGAACATCAATGGAAATGACGGGATTTGAATTTGAGTTAATGAGTGTAATAAGTTCTTTGGTCAATCCGCGCAGTTCGCCTTTGAAGCCTATACCGAGCAGCGCATCAACGATCAAAGCGGGTTGAGTCAGATCTATCTGCGGAATATCTTTGCCGATGAAAATCGTTTTTACATTTGGCGGCAAGGCAAAAAAATGACGGCGGATCTCATCACTCATATCGCCGGGATTCTGCATTGAATAAATTGTTACTTGCTCATTGTACTTTGAGCTGAGATAACTCCCGGTGAGGATACCATCTCCGCCGTTGTTGCCTTTGCCTGCAAAGATTGTGACCGGCAGATTTATCAATGCTTTGTGAGCTTGTTTGAACCGGAAAATATGATCGGCGCATAATGCCGAAGCTTTTTCCATCAGGCTTTTTCCTGAATTTTTCAATGCCAGCTGTGCCTGTGTTTCAAGCTGCCGTATTGTCTTTGCAGAAGCAGTTTTCATTTTTAAAGAACGCGTTCGATCTCGATTTCGGGGTCGATTTCATTTTTGAGAATGCGTTCCAGCCCGCCTTTGATAGTCATAGTGGCGTGGGGGCAGCATCCGCATGCTCCGCGCAGTGAGAGATAAACTTTTTTGCCTTCGATTTTGACGATTTCGAGGTCGCCGCCGTCAGCCTGCAGATTGACGCGGAGTTCGTTCAGACGATCAGTGATTTTTTGAGTCAGATCCATGATAAAATCCTTTCTGTTTGTTGAATATTTGTTTAAAATATAATTGTTGAAGTTGTGATTGCAAATTTTTTACTGATTTTTTCAATAAAATATTCCTTATTCCGGCAAAACACGCATCTGGCGCTGGCGGCGGCGGAAACGGATGGAAACGATGGTGCCGAGGCCCGGTTGTGAATCGACTGCCAGTTCTGCTTCATGTTCGCGTACGATACGCTCGATAATGACCATACCCAGACCGTTGCCGTCAACTTTGAAGCTCTGGAACGGTTTGAATATTCTGCCGATTTCCGAAGGTTCTATTCCGCGGCCGGAATCGGCACATTCCAACAGCAGATAATCGCGGTCGCAGGATATTTTGAGCAGCAGATTGCCGCCGTCAACGGTTGCCTGCAATGCATTTTTGATGATATTGTAGAATAACTGTTTTAATTGAGTAGGGTTGCCCATGATATGCGGGACATTTTCCGGGAATTCACATTTGAGTTCCACATGGCGCTGTTCGATCTCCTGACGCATGAAATTCAAAGTTTCGATCAGCAGTTTATCGATAAAGACCTGTTCAAATTTTGCTTCACCTGGTCGGATGGCACCGAGAAACTGAGTGATAATGTTATCCAGGCGTTCAACTTCACTGCGGCAGCAATGGATCATTTCTGCGGCTTCTGCTTCTCCAAGGAAACCCGGTTCCTCCATAGATTTTTCCAGTAATTGCAAGTTCAGATAAAGACTGTTGAGCGGATTTCCGATTTCATGCGCAACGGAACCTGCCAGCATGGCGATCTGTTTATTGGTTTCATTTTTGAAATCATGCATAGTTTCGGTGCGTTCTTTGGTAACATCGTGAATTACGACTGCCGCCATTTTTGCATCTTCTTCGAGCGGGACCAGGCAGAATTGTACAAAGCGGGTTTCGGGATAGGTTATTTCTATTTCCTGCCGTGATACGCGGAGCCATTCGTCCGCATCATCATCCAGAATGCGCCGCCAGTTGACTCCGCGCAGAAACTGGGACAATCGTACTTCTTTCAAATCTGCCGGCAGTCCCAGCAGGGTTACTGCAGCCTGATTGTGATATTTGATATGCAGTTTGCGGTCAACGATGAGAATACCTTCTTCGATGGAGTTGAATACTGTTTCAAAAAATCCGCGTTCGCGGGACAACCGCAGAATATATGTCTGGCGGCTGTTGGGGTCTAATGCTTCCGCCCGTTCAATAAAACGGTCCAAAAATGATTTTTTGCTCATGAATATTCCTTTTTTTGCTCTATTGACGGTTTATTTCTGCCGGTCATGTATTGCTTTCTGTTCCTGTCTGCGGCGCACAAAAAATGATTGAAACTGCTCTTTGCACTCATTTTCAAGTATGCCGCCGGAACTTTCAACATGATACAGCAGTGCTTTGCTGCGCAATAATCCAAGCGTATCTGCACCTGAACGCGGATCACGCAGACCGTAAACTACCTTTTTTAAATGCGCGTTCACCATAGCTCCACCGCACATGACGCAAGGCTCTTTGGTTACATAAATCGTGATGTCTGACAGACGCCAATCTTCGATAATACTGCTCACTTTGCGGATAAGCAGAATTTCTGCATGGGCAGTTGCATCTTTTAATTGTTCCATGCGGTTGTGTTCGCCGGCTATGATTTCCCCGTTCAAAACAGCGACAGCTCCAACGGGGATTTCATTTTCTTCTGCAGCAGAGCGTGCTTCTGCAAGCGCGGCTTTCATGAAATCTTCTTCTGTCATGGCATCTCCGTGTTTAAATAATTCGCGCCGGACAGACAGTTTATACTGCCGGTTCGGCGCGTTTGAAGTTTATCTGCGGTGTCAGATACTGCGGAAAATCAGCGCACCGTTGTGACCGCCGAAGCCCAGATTGATATTGACAGCGGTACGGACATCTTTTTCCTTTGCGACATTGGGAGTGATGTCCAGATCGCAGTCGGGATCGGGAGTTTCGTAGTTGATGGTCGGAGCGATGGTTTTGCTGCGGATAGTTTCGATACAGGCGATTGATTCAAGCGCGCCTGCTGCTCCGAGGCTGTGTCCCATGGTTCCTTTGGTACTGGAAACGCTGACTTTGTATGCATAGTCGCCGAAAGCTTTTTTGATGGCGAGAGTTTCATATTTGTCATTGAGAGAAGTTGAAGTACCGTGAGCGTTGATGTAATCAACATCTTCAGGATTCAGTTTTGCATGACCGAGAGCCATCTGGATAGCGCGGGCCGCACCTTCGCCTTCGGGATGGGGAGAAGTGATATGGTAAGCATCGCCTGTTGCACCGTAGCCGACAAGTTCGGCAAAAATGGTTGCACCGCGTTTTTTGGCGTGTTCATATTCTTCGAGAATGAGGACACCTGCGCCTTCACTCATTACGAAACCGTCACGATCTTTGTCAAACGGACGGCTGGCGTGCAGGGGATCATCGTTGCGCTGGCTCATGGCTTTCATGGCGCTGAAACCTGCCATGCCGATTTCGGAAATACTTGCTTCGGCACCGCCGGCGATCATGATATCGGCATCACCGCGTTTGATCATCCAGAGGGATTCACCGATTGAGTGTGTTCCGGTGGCACAGGCAGTAACCAGACCCATATTGGGGCCTTTGGCTCCGCATGTGATGGAGATATTGCCGGAAGCAAGGTCGCCGATCATCATCGGAATCAACAGAGGAGAAACTCTGCCGGGACCGCGGTCGGTCAGGGTACGGATCTGTTCGGTCAGGGTATTCAGACCGCCGATACCGCTGGAAACGAGTACGCCGACACGGGCGGGATCAATGCTGCTGCCTTCAAAATGAGCGGGCAGGCCTGCATCCTGCAAGGCCTGAATGGCGGCACAGACTGCGAGCTGGCAGAAGTGATCGAGGCGTTTTGCTTCTTTGAAATTGATATATTTTGTGGGATCAAAATCTTTTAGTTCACCGGCGATCTGAGTGCGGTATGCGGATGTGTCAAAGCGGGTTACTCTGCCCAGACCGCAGCGGCCGTTGACCAGGGCGTCCCAGAAACTTGCAACATCCTGACCTACGCAGGAAAGGGCGCCGCGACCTGTAATTACAACTCGTCTTTCATTCATAAGTTTTCTCCAGATAAAAATTTAAAATTGCAATAGAATATTTTATATAATATACATTGGAAAAAGAAAAACTCAAGTTTGACATTCAAAAAAGAGAGAAAAAACCGTGATTTATCTTTCGGCGGTAAATGGATATTTCAGAATTTTCTGACATATTCAATCAGCATATCCCGGTTGTTTTTCAGAGAATCCGGAGTGTTGATTATAACAACCGGAGGTGTGACACCGTGTCCTTCAAGACGTTTTCCGGATGAACTGATATAATCTCCGGCAACAGTTTGCAGTCTGAATCCATGCGGCAGAGAAATGAAAACTGACGGCAGACACATTCCGGCTGTTTTTTCTCCGATCACAACGGCAGAGCCGGAGTCATGCATTGATTGAGCGAAAATTTCGGCGGTACTGTATGAATTTCTGTCAACGAGGATGAAAACTTTGCCGTAAAAACGGTTTTTCTGCGGATATGATTTCGGGGTGAGCGGCTGACTGGAGATGATCATTTTGCCGAAATCGACTTTTTTCCCGCTCAAAAATGATGCCATATTCACGCCCATAAGTATAAGTCCGCCGCTGTTGTTGCGCAGATCAATAATGAGTTTGGGAATATTTCTGAATTTTGAATTGATATCTTTTTTGAGCATTTGAACAGCATGCGGAGTAAAATGGTTAAAACTTATGTAACCTGTATTGCGGTCAATGATTTTTGAATTATAATTTTCAGGAATTAGCGGCATTTCACCGAGTTTGAAAAAAATCGGCATTTCTGTCAGCCGTTCGGCGGTGTATTGTACACTCATTTTGCGGTTGTTGCGGATAATATCTGCTTTTATGATATTGCCGGGGATGCCGAATTGCAGTTTATGTGCAAGCTGGATCGCAGCTCCGATACGGTTATTGCGGTCTGGAGTTTCGTTATTGATTGCGAGCAATTCATCGCCGCATTTGAAAACAGAATTTGCGGGACATTCACAAATAAGTACTTTACCGTCACTTTCAAGCAGCTTAATGTCATTTTTGAGCGGTAGGACAGATTGTTTGACTTGAGATGACGGAACAATGATATTAAAATGGCTGTCCGATAATTGACGGAAAAAAGCATTCAATATCCGCCCAAGCTCCGCAGAATTGACGGATTTTTCAGCTCTTTGACGGAATGATGTGATAGTTTCAGCGTATTTTTGACGGAAATTTCCGTCATAATGGAATTTTAATATTTCACTTATGACGGCATTGAAAACTTCGGTATTTATGTCATTTTGCGGTATTGCAAACAACGGATACATCAAAGTCAGGAGAATGGGGATGAGGAATTTTTTCATTGTTCCTGATATTCAAACATGTTGTCGGGATATTTTTTATTGACGATGAATTTTGCAACATTTATTTCAACTTCAATATTCATCATGGATTGAACAGATTTGACCGGGAGCATCAATCCGTTGATTTTGCTGTATTTGATATGGTGAGTTGTTATTTCTACAACACCCATATCGGAATTGAATTTGCCGGTGACATAGGCAATAAGTTTTGTATCCGGATCGACCAGAACTTTTTGCGGAAAAAGTCCAGAGGCATCATCGGAACAGATCAGAACAACATATTTTTTGCCGTTGCGTTCCTCCGGTTCATCCTGTATTTCGATTTTGCTGTAAGCCTGACGCAGAGGAAGTGCCGGATTCAATCGTTTCGCCTGCATTTCCAGTTCTTTGAGCTGAATTCCTTCAACGGGGCTTACTCCGCCTATGGAATCGTCTTTTATTCCTTTTTTGCCGTTGAAATAAAGTGTTGTGGTCTGCAGAGGTGAGATTGAAACGGATTTCAATTTATCCGGTTTTTTATAGAAAACATTTGTGGTGATTTTTATATTGAGTTGTTTTATTATGGATTCGCCGGATATTTCCATGGTTTTGATTGATTTGCCGGTATTATCCGGATCGGCGGCGCGGTCCATAGCAGACAGGAATGCATTGGTTTTTTCTGCATCCCATGCAGCGTAAATATTGCAGAAAACGAAAATGGTACAAAGCGCACAAAGTAATTTTTTCATATTTACTCCTTTATCTGTATTGGATCAGGATCAGAGTCTGATCATCAATTTGGTCGGGTGAGAATTTTTTGACTTCATCGAGGATGTATTCAATTACTTTATTTGACTCAAGTCCGTGCTGGATCGCATCATGGAAAACATTTTTGAGCCGTTCAATACCGAATTCTTCTTCGGCTTTGTTTACAGCTTCGGTTATGCCGTCAGAGAAAACGAGAAAACTCATCCCCTGTTCAAATGCCAGACAGAATGTATCAAAGTTTGCAAAATCAGATGGCAGAATACCAAGCCCTGCACCTTCAGGATATATTACGCGCAAGTGGTTGTGGACAAAGGTGATAAGTTCTGTGTGCCCGGCGCGTGCAAATTCCAGGAGAGAACGTTTTTTATCCAGCAGGCAGCAGTTTAATGTGATGTAGCGTCCATCATCGGTATCTGCATAAACTTTGTTGTTCAAGCGCATCAGAAAATTGCTCAAAGTTGTGAAATTATCAGCCAGCGCGCGGATGAAACTCCGTGTCATGGCGCTCAACATGCAGGCGGGAACGCCTTTGCCGCAGGCATCGCCTATCACGATCAGCAACCGGTCATCGTCGATTTGCACGAAGTCATAAAAATCGCCGTTCACCTCTTTTGCGGGACGGGTGAATGCGGTAATGGAGAATTGCGCCCATTCCGGAAATGCTTTCGGTAGCAGAGAAAACTGGATCTGGCGCGCGAATTCCAATTCCTGATCGATGCGTTCGCGGCGGTTTAATGCGCTGTATGAGTTCACAAGTTTGTGCATAAGGACTATTTGAGAGGTCAGATGGTGGAAATGTTCTTTCTGGGTACGGCTGAAAGGGGCGCCGTAATTGCGGTTGTTGTTAATGGCAACGATTACACCGAAGAGGGAGTTTTCGCTGATAAGCGGCTCGCCGATGACTCCGGTCAAACCTTCCGGACTCAAAGTATTGGCAAAACGTATATCGCGGGTTGGATTGAGGACATTTTCTGCAGTTTTTGATTCTGCGATACAACCGGCAAAACTGCCGTCGCCCGGGGTGAATTTGCACAATTTAACAGCTTCATGCAAATGGCGGAGATCGCCGAGAAGTTTATAATTTTTGCTGGGTATCAATGGGTAAATTCCGGCGACACCGGATGCAGAAAGAGTGCCGTCTTTAAACTCATAAATCGCTACACCTTCAGCATTTATCTGTTGTGCGACATAGCGGCAGATGGTATTGACTGATTCTTTCAGACCGTCTTTGGTTTCCAGCCCCTGTGAAAAATGGGTCAGAAAGTCATCCATTTCATATTTGGCGGCGGTTGCCATAGTCAGATTTCTCTGTATTTTTTTCATGCGGCGGTACAGGAACATTATCAGTATTGCCATGCTGATTATCAGAATTCCGAGAGCGCTGCTTGCAATCTTTATAACTTCATCAAACATAAATTTCTCCACAAATCTGTATATTTACTATAAAATAAAACTGTTTTATCAATATTTCAAATCAAAAAATCATATTTTTAAGCATGTTTTTCATCTTTTTTCAGTTCGCAGGTTGACACGGGATGTTTTGGAAGACGCAAATGCCGCGGAAAGGAGGTTTTTAAAACGGCATAAATGCTCTGCAACTTTTTACAACATCAATATCAACAGGGAGTTTTTTATGGAAAATTTTGATTTTTTGTTCCGCCGCACTCACAGCGATTATCGCAAAAACCGTTATATCTGGGAAAAATCCCGCGCCGCGTATGCCGGCGGCTGTGATTATATTCAATCTGCTCTGATCCGTCATGTTTCTGAAATCGATCTGGAATTTGCCGAAAGAGTCCGCCGTGCTTATTATTTCAACTATCCGCGCCGCATTGCACAACTTATCACCCAGTATATTTTTGCGACAGAACCGCAGCGTATCAATGCAGATGCCGCATTGCTGGAAGATTTTTCCCGCACCGGAGCGCGTACCGGCGATATTATGCGGCAGTTTTCAACTCTGCTCAATATTTACGGCAAAGCGGTTCTGCTTGTTGAAATGCCTTTTTTTGAAGGTGAAGCCGATTATGACCGCTGTCTGGCGGAAAGACTCCGTCCTTTTGCCCGTGCGCTTTCTCCGCTTGAAGCTGTTGATTATGCATACGGAGCTGACGGCAAACTTGACTGGCTCATTGTTGAGGAAGATGCTCTGCTGAAATCAAATCCGTTTGAACCGGAATACCGTATCCGCAGGCGTAAACTTTTCACTCGCAATGAGTTCCTTGTTTTTGAACGCCAGTCTGTCAGCGCGCCTGTCAAATGCATTATGCGCAGAGAACATAATCTCGGTATGGTTCCGGCGGTCATTGCAGGTGATGTTGACGGTACAGAAATCAATGGCGGTCATTATTTTGAAGATATTGTCCGTATTTCCGACGCGATCCTCAATAATGAATCAGAGGCGCAGATGAATATGATAAAACAGATGTTCGGGCTGCTGGTGATTTCGGATTCTTTTGCCCGCACTTCGCAGCCGCTTTCGCTGCCGGACAGCAGTGATAAACCGCAGAAATTCAGCCATGTCATTGCCCGCAGTGCCGCAATCTGGGAATCTCCGGAAGAAAAAGGTATCAGCCGTTATATTTCTCCCGGAGGAGCAGATACCCGCTGCATCCGTGATGAAAATCTCGCGCTCAAAAAGGAACTTTTTGACCTCGTCGGCATGGCAGCACAGACCGAAACACGCATGCTCCGCAGCGCGGAGTCAAAAGCATGGGATCATCATCATGTCGGACAATTTCTGGCGGCAAAAGCTGAATTGCTGGAACAATGTGAAAGTGCGGTATGGGATATCATGCGTCTTTATAATCCTGCACTTGAAAAGGTGAGAGTTTCTTACAATCGTGATTTTTCTGTTACCAATCTTGAAAGTTCGATCCGGGCATTGCTTGATCTCAACAAATTTTCTGATTCTGAAACTTATCAGCAGGAAATTGCCGGAACTGCTCTCTTTCTGCTCGAAAAGCTCAAAAAGATAGATCATTGCACCAGAGAAAAAATACTGAAAGAATTTCAGAAAAACTGCGGAGAGGATAAAAAATGAAGAATTTCTGTTTTCGGAAAATCATTAACGGCAGCCGCAAACTTGCTGACGGCAGTATCGAAAATTTTACAACCAGAGGTATCACCAGAGTTGAATTTTCAATTGATACTGAAAACTGTAATCTCGGCAAAGCAAAATGCGTTTTTCTGTTATCGCCTGAAATTGCGGTAAAGGCAGGTGATGTTCTGGTTGATGACGGCAAAAGTTATTTGCTGGAAAAAGTATCTGCCATCAATGATTTTGACGGAGTTTTATTGGCGTATCGCGCAATAAGTGTAAACTGATATATTTTTATCTCTGCAATAAAAACAAAGGTTGCCGCCTGACTTTTTCAGGTCTTGCGGCAACCTTTTTCATTTTGTATTAAAAAATGATTTATACGCTGATAAAAAATCCTTATTTTTCAACCATTTTGCGCCAGGCGGCGAGCAGAACATCTGCGGTACGGACAGAATAGCCGCTGCTGCGCGGAGTAGTTTCATATCCGCCTCTGCCGTAGTTCCAGCTGTTGGGGATATAGCCGCCAATGAATTTTCCGCCGCCATTGTAGTTGCCGTGTGAGCAGACAAGGCAATGTTTGCCGAAGAAAATGGATTTGCGCAGATTCAAACCGATTTCAACAAACGGTTCACTCGGCAATGATGCGATAACTGCGGATTCACCGAATTTGAGCAGACTCAAACGGAATGTCGGTTTGTGGGTATTGTTGGCGATTTCAAGCAGTTTTTCGGCAAAAAACTTCAAAACGACCGGAGTTTTTTTGGCGAGATCCTCGCTGGTGAGATCGCCATGGGCATTGATATCGACATCGGCATATTTTTCAACAACAGCCTGTGCTTCTTTGATTTCTTCGGGATCGAGTTCGCGGGGGGCGGAAACTGCAAGTGCGGACTCAAAACTGAATTTGCCGTCTTCAACAGCTTTCAGATCATTCCAAACTTTGCGGATGCTTTCTGCATAGCCTTTGCCGATGCGTTCGGGTTCTGCGTAGCAGGTTTGATCCATATCGGTAGTTACATCAAAGTGGTTGATATTGCCTGCACAGCCGATGAGCGAAACGACCATTGCACCGGGAGCCATTTCCGGTTCGAGGTCGCGGCGGAGAAAACCGGTCCAGTCGGCAGATACGCCGCAGCCGCCGATGGTGTCAGTATGATTAACAATGCTTGCCATCAGCAGTTTGATGCCATGAGCATTTTTGATTGCAATAATCGGTATCTGGGGGTCAATAGTACCTTCGGGACGGTCGATTTCGGGATTGAGTTTGCCGGGATTGGTCAAAACGCTGCCGTCTTTCATCCAGTAGCGGCGGTTGAACTGGAATCTGCCGTCCTGCGCCATTGCAGTATAAACTTCACCATCTTCGATATTTGCCAATGCATCTTTCAATGCTTCGGCGGCTTTGGCGGCGGCGAATTTGCGGTAAGCAGGGCTGGTGGGGCAGTTGTTGATATCGGGAGCAGTATGTGAGTGAACTGCTGAAATCAAAACATTTTCTTCTTTGAATGACGGTTCAACAGACTGCAAGGCTTCCAGAACATCGGTGTAGAATGGATATGAGATACTGAGGATGTCAAAATGAACGATGGCAAAATCTTTATCTTCGCCTTTGAAAACGATGACTCTGACTTCAATATCATCGAGGATTTTGTCCCACATGCGGGTATTGAAATATCCTGCCAGAGAGATTGGGAGTTCAGGGTTGATGCATCTGCGTCCGATACCGAATTGAATTTTCATAATAGATTTCCTTTCCTTATTAGAAAAAACTCGTAATTAAAATAGCATTTGAAAGACAACTGTCAAGTGGGGATATTAAATTTTGTACAATAAATAATGGTTTTTCAAACATACATTTTTGTGCTTTTGCCTTGTAAAAAAATGAAAAAGTGCTATATTGCCAGCAATGTTGATTTGTTTATATAATAAAAAAGGATTTTTGTAAGATGATGAAATACAAAGTATTATGTCTGCTGGTTGTCGTTGCGGGCGTGTTTTCTGCCGCAAATGCCGCTCCGATAGAAATCCGCAAAAGTGTGGAGGACAATCCCTCTCTTGCCATTCATTATTCCAATGTTTCACCGCTTCAACAGCGGGAGATCGAAAATATGATCAATGCCACAAACTGGTTCAATATTGTCCGCGACGGCAAAGGGGAATATGTACTTGAAGTCAGACAGGGACAACGTTTGGGATATATTCTGACAGAAGGGGCGGTACGCAAGGGGATACAGAGTGCCATCCCCGGCAGAAATGAGCGTGACCGTGCCAAATTTCTGGTTGACAGCGTACTCAATGATGCATTCGGGCTGCCGCCATTGTGCGCTACCAAAATTGCTTTTTCCATGGGGCGCAATATGAATAAACGCAATATTTATCTGGCTGATATTGACGGACAGCGTATTCAGCAGGTCAGCCGTTTCAATTCATTGTGCGTGGAACCGGGATTTTTCCCCGATGGCAAATCAGTAGCATACAGCAAATACAATCAGAGCAATATGGATGTGGTGCAGACTTCATTCTCACCTTACCGTTCAAGGCGTCTGACTGCGTTTGCAGGTTTGAATACCGGAGTTGCCATTGATCCGACCGGCAGATATATGGCGGTCATTTTGAGCAAGGACAAGCAGGTTGAACTCTATCTGAAAGCCGTTGAATCAAGCGCAATGCGCCGCCTTACACGCGATAAGGCAGTTGAGGCTTCTCCGTGTTTCAGTCCGGACGGCAAATGGATATGTTATCTTTCGGATGTATCCGGCAGACCGGAATTGTATGTTTGCGACCTTGCCGGCGGTCAGAAGCGCAAGCTGCCGAGTGTCGGACGCGAGGCGTTGACCCCGGATTGGTCAAATGATAATAAAATTGTTTACATCACACGCATTGACGGAGAATACCGCATTGCTGTTCTCGATGTTAAAAATAACCGCAATGAACTGGTGCCGAATCTGACCGGACGCTGGGAATCTCCGTCATGGGCGCCTGACAACCGTCATATCGTATGCAGTCAGACATCAAACGGCGGACGCAGTTCCAGTTTGTTTGTAATTGATACATTTACCGGCAAAAAGCGCCAGCTTTTCCGCAACGGAAATTATTTTTCAACCCCGAATTGGTCAAAGAAACCCGTAGAATGATGAAACTTGCAGAATATTTGAAAGCCATTGAAGGCTGCGGCATAAAACTCGGTCTTGTTCAAACTAATGAACTTATCAGCAGGGCAGGATATGATGTTGAATGCGGCAGAAAACCCTATTTTATCCATATCGCCGGCAGCAATGGCAAAGGTTCGTCCGGTGCGATGATTCAGAAAGCTCTCCGTGCCGCCGGTGCCAAAGTAGGTTTTTATACATCTCCTCACCTCGCCGCATATAATGAGCGTATGCGCATCAATGGCACTATGATTTCTGATGAGGAGTTGGAGATTGAGTTCCGGAAACTTTATCCTCATGCTGAAGCAATGAAGGAAAATGGCAGATTTGTTACTTATTTTGAATTTACGACTATACTTGCGTTAGGTTATTTTCTGCACAATGATGTTGATTTTATTGTCTGGGAAACTGGAATGGGCGGCAGATTTGACTCAACAAATTTTGTGATTCCCGAAGTTTCAGTAATTACCAATATTGCTCTGGAACATTGTCAGTATCTCGGAGATACTCTTGAAAAAATTGCTTTTGAAAAGGGAGGCATCATCAAGGAAAACACTCCGGTATTCTGCGGTGTTATGCCGGAAAATGCCCGCAATGTTCTCAAAAATATTGCCGCAGACAGAAATGCGCCGTTCAATGCAGTTTATGATGAATTCAAACTTGTCAGCCGCAATGGCATGGAGCAGGTGATAAGTACACCTGCGGGTGAGGTCAGACTTGCTCTCGGCGGAGAAATGCAGAGGCGGAATTTCACGCTGGTTTATCATGTACTTGAATATTTGAGCGGTAAATTCAATCTTGATTTCAGAAAAATGCTTGATTCTATGGCACAAGTATCGTGGCCGGGCAGATTTCAGCTGCTCAGAAACGGTGCGATAATGGACGGGGGACATAATCCAGACGGAGTTGCGGCTTTGCGCAGAGGATTGGAGGAATTTTTCCCCGGGCGTAAATTTACATTTATTTTTGCTTCATTTGAAGACAAAGATACTGCTGAATGTCTGAGAATATTACTGCCGCTTGCCAGAGAGTTCTGTTTTACACCGCTGGCGGATTCCCACCGTCCCAGCTGTTCGGCGCAGAGATTGACGGAGCTGGTGAATCAAATCGATCCGGATTTCAGGAATATCCGCTCTTTTGATTCTCTGGCTCAATATCTGGCAGAGGAAAAAGATACTGACGGCTGCGGAAAAGTTTTCTGCGGTTCTCTTTATCTGCTTGGTGAATACTTTCAGCAAACATCTTTTGCTGAACTTGCAAATATTTAAACTGTGAAGGAGATCGTTATGGATAATAGTGTCAATATATCTTTGAAAAGTCCTGACAAGGCACCGCCGCTGGAGGCACCGATGGTGATTTTGAATTCCCAGGTGGCATTTCCGTTTAATCTGACTTCGGCTGTATTGTCAGACCGTGAACTTGCTGCGAGCAAGGAATCATATATGCACGGGCGGCTTATTGCGGTTTTTCCGGAAATGCCGACACCGGCAGAATTTAAAGCTGCAAAAGAGGTGAAAGGTTCATTTTCACAGGTCAAATTCAATGATCGCATGATATCACGGGTCGGAACATTGTGCCGTATCATCAAGAAAATGCAGTTTCCTGACGGTTCTGAGCGAGTTCTCATGCGCGGTATCAGCCGTATTTCGCTTATGCGCATCAGCAGAGGCAAGGATTTTGATATTGCATTTTATCAAAAGCTTGAAGACCGCATTGATAATAATGATGAAGTGCAGGGTGCGCTCAAAAGTGCGATAGCTCTTTTTACTGAAAGTTCGCTCCTCGGTGTAATGCAGGATGAATTTAAATTTGCAATCAACAATGTGAATAATCCAGGCCGGACATCAGATCTCATCAGTGAAGCATTGCCGTTGAGTTTTGTTGAGAAATTTTATCTTCTCAATGAACTTACACTTGATAAAAGATTGCATTTCCTCGTGGTGATGCTCAACCGCAGTGTGGAAATTGCCCGCGTAAGCTCCAGAATTCAGGCAGAAGTTCATGAATCCATGAGCAAAAATCAGCGTGATTTTTTCCTGCAGGAACAGCTCCGTGCCATCAAAAAAGAACTCGGCGAAGACAACCGCAATCCGGATATTATCGATATTGAGCGCCGTTTGAATGAAGTCAGTCTGCCTGAACGGGCAGAAGCCGTTGTGCGTAAAGAACTTTCCAGATTGGAAGTTATTCCGCAGATGTCGCCGGAATATCATGTTTCGTATAATTATGTAGATACAATTCTTTCTGTGCCGTGGACAAAATGTTCTGAAGACAGACTTGATGTTGCAGAGGCGGCGCGCATTCTGGATGAGGATCATTACGGGTTGAAGGATGTCAAGGAGCGTATTCTTGAGTTCCTTTCTGTTCTCAAACTCAAAAAAGATGGCAAATCTCCCATTGTCTGTCTGGTCGGTCCCCCCGGAGTCGGTAAAACTTCTCTCGGTAAATCAATTGCCCGTGCTTTGAATCGCGAATTTATCCGTATCGCACTCGGCGGTGTCAGGGATGAAGCTGAAATACGCGGTCATCGCCGTACTTATGTCGGTGCAATGCCGGGCAGAATCATTCAGAATTTGAAAAAAGTCGGAGTCTGCAATCCGCTCATCATGCTTGATGAAATTGATAAATTGAGCAAAGATACACACGGCGATCCGGCATCTGCATTGCTGGAAGTGCTTGACAGTTCACAGAATTCGACATTCAGTGATCATTATCTGGAATTGGAATATGATTTGAGCAAGGTATTTTTCATTGCCACAGCCAATACGGTTGACAGTATTCCTGAACCGTTGCTTGATCGTATGGAACTCATCCGTCTGCCGGGATACACTGCGTTTGAGAAAAAAGAGATTGCACGCCAGTATCTCGCTCCGCGTGAACTTGAAGCATCCGGATTGAGCAATATTGCTAAAATTTCAGTTCCTGCGATCCATGAAATGATTGATTATTATACACGCGAGGCGGGTGTCCGTCAGCTTGACCGCGTTATTGCACAATGCTGCCGCAAGGTCGCCCGCAAAGTCGTTGACGGTGATTATGGCGAAAATCCGAAAATTTCCGTTAAAAAATCAGATGTCGCTCCGCTGCTCGGCTGCCGCAAATTCACTATTGCAGAGGCAGAGCGCCAAACTGCTGTCGGCAGTGCGACCGGCATGGCATGGACGAGTGTCGGCGGCGTTATTCTGATGATAGAAGTTTTGAAAGTTCCCGGCAAGGGTACGCTCAAGCTTACAGGTTCTCTCGGTAAAGTTATGCAGGAGAGTGCTGAAGCGGCATTTACTTATATCAAATCGCGTGCCGCAGATTGGGGATTTGAGCAGGAAATTTTTGAGAAAAATGATTTCCATCTGCACGTTCCGGATGGAGCAACTCCAAAAGACGGTCCGTCAGCCGGTATTACAATGGCAAGTGCGCTGTATTCGCTTTTGAGCGGGAAACGGGTCAAATCTTATCTCTCAATGACCGGTGAAATCAATCTCCGCGGCAGAATTACTGCAATCGGCGGTGTCAAGGAAAAAGTTATTGCAGCATTGCGTTCAGGTATCAAAGATGTTATTCTGCCGGAGGCAAACCGCAAGGATCTGGAAGATATTCCGGAAGAACTGCAAAAGGAACTTACTTTCCACTTTGTCAGAAATTTTGATGAAGCATTGCCGATTCTTTTCGGTGACGGCAAATAAGAAATACAGCAGAATTTCAGTTTTCAATTATTGCCATGGCGACGGCATTTGTGCGTTCATGGGAGATGGAAATGTGCAGTTTTGAGGCATTCAGAGAGGCAAATTTGCGTGCTGCTGCACCGGAAAGAACCGCGTGGGGTGCGCCGCCGTCATTGTTGGTGATTTCGATATCGAGCCATGAACAATCTTTGCCGATGCCGCATCCGAGAGCCTTGGATATTGCCTCTTTTGCCGCCCAGCGTCCGGCGTAGAAACTGCGGGAATTGCGTCTTGAGGCATATTCTGTCTGTTCAGCGGCAGTATAAATGCGGTCGAGGAAATTCTGCCCGAAGCGTTTGATGGAGTCATCAATGCGTTCAATTTCTATAATGTCAATGCCGATTGCGACTATCATTGTACTGCTCCGGTGACTTTCAATGATTGCAGGGAATTATCATTCAGAGTGCGTTCAAATTCATTTTTCTGCTTTTCCAATTGTTTTTTTTCCTGAAGTAATTGCTGGAGTGAAGCTGATATGGATTGATTTTTATTTTGCAGTTCGGAGTTGAGTTTCTGCAGAGATTCGATATTTTTCTGTAATTGTGCAATTTTCGCATTGAGTGAGGTCAGTTCTTTTTCACGGGCGATAAGTTTTTCCAGCAATGCGCGTTGTTCTGCGGCAAAAGCTTCGCGCAATTTGAGAATTTCTATTTCGCGTTGAGCGGCGACATTTTTTGCAAGTTTATTGAATTCTGCGGTAAGTTCGGCGCGTTGAGCGGCGAGTTCCTGCTGGAATTTTTTGTCGCGGATATTGAAATTGGAGTTGAGTTTATCAAGCTCCAGACGGCGCAGACGGGAGATTTCATCGAGCTGTTTTTTGTTCTGCTGTTGGAGAGCTGAGATTTTTTCGTTGTATTCCTTGCGTGCGGAGTCATTTTTCTGCTGCATATTTCCTACTGAAATATAGACAAAGTAACCTATTGCGGCGACTCCGCAGAGTATCAGAAACATGAAAAAAATACTGCTCCATGCAGCTTTTCTGGTACTGCGGATGCGTTTTTCATTCATTTTTTCCACATTGGCAAGCAGCATTTCCAAATCGCTGTGAACCACTTGCATAAGTTCTCCGGAATCAGAAGGTTGTGCAGTTGCTGTGATATCGGTCTGCTCAACTGTATTTTCTGTATCTTTTTCAGTTATTTCGCCTTGTATGCCGTAATTTTCTTCAAGGAGTTTTTGTATTGCGGAGGCACTTTTTCCTTCATTTTTCCACAAGCTGATATTTTTCAGTACTTCAAGAGCGTTGGTGTTATATTCTTTGCGTTTGCCTTTCATTTCAAATTCGAGGTATGGAGCAAATGTTTTCAGCCAGTCATTGATGGTTGTGCGCGGCAGTTGCAGTTGAATTGCCAGTTCTGAAATGCTGTAAGTTTTTTTTGACATGTTGTAATCCTTATTTTATTAAATCTCTTATTTGCTGAATATCTTTGATTATTTGCGCTTTCAAAGCTTCCGCGCTTTCAAAAAAACGCTCGTTACGCAAATGTTTTACCAATTTGACGCTCAGTTTATTGCCGTACAGATTGCCTTCAAAATCCAGCAGATGCACTTCTATACGGTGCTGCTGGCGGTTGAATTCAAAGCTTGGAGCTATACCGATATTTACTGCGGCGGGGTATTTTTCATCATTCAGGGTGACTTCGGCGGCGTAAACTCCGTCAGGCGGCATTATTTCTGAATCGGGGGCGAGATTTGCGGTCGGGTGGCCGAGTTTGCTGCCGGCGAAAGAGAAACCTTTTACCACCTCGCCTGTAAGTTCAAAGTCCCGTCCGAGCATGGCACCGGCGCGATCGAGAAAACCATTGGCAATGGCAAGACGGATGTTGGCGGAGCTGATTTTTTCTCCGTCAATTTTCAATTCATCCACCGGATGAAAAATTATATCATGTTCGCTGCAGTATTTTTTCAGAACTTCCGCATTGCCTCTGCCCATGCTGCCGAACCGCCAATTTTTACCGACGGTTATGCAGTCTATGGGCAGCGGGGTATTTTCGCAGAGTATTTTCAGAAAATCCAATGCTTCCATACGGGCGAATTTTTCATCAAAATGAATGACAAAGACATCCTTTATGCCGTGAGATTTGAGCATTTCGATACGGCGGTCAAGTGAAGTCAGCAGTTTCGGGGTATGGCCGGGAGCGATCAATGCTTTGGGATGCGGAGAAAAAGTCAGTGCTACGGGGCATGAACTGTTTTGTTCCGCATGAGAAGCGAGGGTGTCCAGAAGCATGCCGTGTCCTCTGTGAACTCCGTCAAACACTCCGATGCCGAGGCTTGCCATCCGGTAATCTGCAGCTGCCAGATTGCTCAAAAAACGGTGCCATTCATTCTGAAAATCCATAAATATTGCTGAAATCCTTTTCTTTATTTGCAAATTCTTTTTTATAATGTATATTAAATATGATAAAAATCAAGTTTAAAAAAGTCAAAATCCGTCATTTTTTGAGCTTATTTTCATTTGTGACGGAAAAATGACGGAAAAATGACGAAAGGAATGATATGAAAAGGGTGCTTTATCCCGGAAGTTTTGACCCGTTCACTATCGGGCATTTTGACCTGGTTGAGCGGGCATGCAAACTTTTTGACGAAGTTATTGTCGGAGTTGCTGTGAATCCCGGCAAAAATCCGCTTTTTACTTTGCAGGAACGCGCGGATCTTATTGCCGAGTGCTGCAAGGATTTTCAAAATGTCAGAGTTCTGAGTTTTGAAGGTTTGCTGGTTGATGCGGTTCAGAATCTTCAGGCTGATGCGGTATTGCGCGGGCTGCGTGCTTTTTCGGATTTTGAGTATGAATTGCAGATGGCATTGACCAACCGCAGTATGCTTGACAGCTGCGAAACTATTTTTATGATGCCCAATGCCAATACTTCATTTATCAGTTCACACATGGTAAAAGAGGTTGCATTTCTGCATGGTAAATTTGATTCTTATGTTCCTGCACTTGTCGCAGATGCAATACGCAAAAAGATTGGATGATAATAATGAAAAAATATTCTGTAAAACTTTCTCTTTCGCGTCTTGAAAAAGAAAATATTCAAATTGATGGAGTTTTTGACGATGGTTTCCTTGAGCTGGAAAAAGACGGGATGATTTCCGTCATTTCTCCCGTTAATTATCAGTTTGAGGCGCAATTGCACGCCAGCGGTGTCGTCATTCAGGGCAGTGCATCCGTCAAAATTGCCGGTCAATGCGGCAGATGCCTGGAAAATGTCGAACAGGATGTGGAAACAGAATATACTCTCATGCTGGATGAACTCGGCAATGCCGATGAAATTGATGTCGCTGATGATATCCGGGAGGAATTGCTGCTTGCTTTCCCTGTGAATATTATCTGTTCCGATGATTGTCTCGGTCTTTGTCCTGAGTGCGGCACGAATTTAAATAAAAAATCATGTAAATGTGCCGACAATGCGCCGACTGCACCATCTCCCTGGGATGCGCTTGATCAATTAGGCAAATGAAAGAGTCTTAACGGGTTTGAAAACAGCTGGAAATATTTTTTCAGTTCAGCGTTCATTTTCCATAATGATCATGTCGGCGATCTCCGGAATGCTTTTGCGCAGGAGTTCGATTGACATTTTGCGTACATCCACGCTTGAACGGCATTTCAGAGCTTCGGAGGCGAGAAATTCTGCATCACTCATTTTGAGAGAGCGGATTACGCGGCGGATAATGCTCAAAGATGTTGCATCCATACTTAATTCATTGACTCCGAGTCCGAGCAGAAGCGGCGTGTACATCGGATCTGATGCCATTTGACCGCATACGCTGACCCAGATATTATTTTCTTTGGCGGCCAGAACAGTTCTGCCGATGAGTTCGAGAATTGCCGGATTTGCCGGCTGATACAGATATGTCACCAGATCGTTGCTGCGGTCGATTGCCATTGTGTACTGTACCAGATCGTTAGTGCCTATGCTTAAAAAATCCACCAGCGGCGCAATGTGATCCACCAGCAATGCTGCAGCGGGGGTTTCGATCATAACTCCGATTGAAATCTTTTGAGCGAAATTGATTTTGTTTTTAATAAAATCTTTTTTGATATCTTCGATAATGCTGCGAACCTGAACGATTTCGTGGACGGAAGTGAGCATCGGGAGCATTATTTTCAAATCGCCGTAAACGCCTGCACGCAGCAATGCGCGGAGTTGTGTACGGAAGAGATCCTGTTTTGCTTTCAGGCATAATCTGATACCGCGGAGTCCGAGAAAAGGATTTTGTTCCTGATGGCGGAAAATGCCGTCATTGAGTTTGTCGCCGCCGATATCAAGAGTGCGGACCACGACCATTTTGCCGTCCATGCTGCTCAAAAGCTGTTTATAAAGTTCAAATTGTTCATCTTCGGTCGGCGGTTCAGGGGTTGCCAGAAATGAGATTTCACTGCGGAAAAGTCCGACTGCTTCTGCACCGGATTTTTTGAGTTCCTGTACATCTTCGAGTTTTTCGATGTTTCCAGCCATCTGAACGAGAAAGCCGTCACGCGTTTCGGCATGAAGTTCAGTTTCCTCCAGCAGACTTGAATAAAATTTACTGGCTTCCTGAGCCTTTAAAAGATATGCTTCGCGGGTGCGTTCATCAGGATTGACAATCAGGAAACCTGAATATCCGTCGATAATTATTTCTGTTTCCGGGTCCAGCGGCATTATTTCCGGCGGCATTCCGACAACAGCCGGCATGCGCATTGAGCGCGCCAGAATTGCTGTATGGCTGGTGGGGCTGCCGGTACAGACAGAAAATCCGAGAACCTGGTCGGCAGAGAGATGTGCGGTTTCTGACGGAGTAAGTTCTTCTGCGAGTACGATACGGCGGTCAACCGGAGTGTCGTTGCCGGAATTTTCTTCATTTTCGTGGAAATGCTCGAGAACTCTGGAGCGGACATCCCGGACATCGGCGGCGCGTTCACGGAGATACGGGTCGGAGAGTTCTTCGAGGACTTTGACATATCTTTCGGATGCTTCAAAAACGGCTGATTCTGCGGCTTTGAGCTGAGTGGAGATGAGCCGTTCAATATCTTTGATGAGAGCCATATCTTCGAGGATCATCAAATGTGAATCAAAAATAGCTGCTTCTGAGCCGGAGAGTCTGCTCTGCAACTTTTCTTTGAGTTCGCGGACGGAATTTTTGGTATTTTCGAGGACTGAATGAAATTTATCAATTTCGCTTTGTACCTGATTTTCAGGGATATAGCGATCTTTGATGAATTCCTGATTGTGTTTTTTGCCGATTTGAATGGTTTTGCCGATGGCAATGCCCGGAGAAATCGGAGTTACCTGAAAAACCTTCTCCTGTGCTGCCATGTTGTTATTCCTCGCCGAATCCTGATTCAAAAAGTTCTGTCACCGCGTTCAATGCTTCAGCTGCATCTGCGCCGTCTGCTGAAATGACAAGTTTTGTTCCTTTGCCGGCGGCGAGAGTCATTATCCCGAGGATGCTTTTGCCGTTTGCAATCTCGCCTGATTTGTCAATCATGATTTCGGAAGAGAAATTTGAAGCACATTTTGCAATCATGGATGCGGGGCGTGCGTGCAGGCCGAGTGTATTTACCACAGTCACTTCTTTTTCCATAAAGCTCGGATCGCCTTTCCATTTTTTCGGGGTTGCAGCTGAAAACAGCATCTGGTGTGAAAGATTTATTTAATATAGCACATTTTTTTGAAAAATCAATCTGCTTTTTTAATAAGTCCCTTGAAAAAAAGCACTTTTGTATTATATTTACATAAAACAAACTGAAATCAACAATAAGGATATTTAAAATGTCAGACTGGAAATTTGCAACCAAAACTATTCAGTGCGGATATACTCCCAATGACGGAGATCCGCGTATAATGCCTATCGTTCAAAGCACAACCTACAAGTATGACAACGCTCAGAGTGTCGCAGAACTTTTCGATCTCAAGCGTGAAGGTTTTTTCTATACCCGCCTTGCCAATCCCACGGTCGATGCTTTTGAAAAGAAGATGGCGGCTCTTGAGAAAGGAGTTGCCGCAGTCGCATTCAGCGCCGGTCAGGCTGCCAATGCTTTTGCGATTCTCAATATTGCCCAATGCGGCGATCATGTGCTGGCTAATGCCGGTTTGTATGGCGGTACTGTATCACTTTTTGCCAACACTCTCAAAAAATACGGTGTGGAAGTCGAATTTTTTGCGCAGGATATCACCCGCGAAGAACTGGCAAAACTTGTCCGTCCCAATACAAAAGCGATTTTTGCTGAATCTCTTGCCAATCCGGCATTGGTGGTCGCTGATTTTGAACTGCTCGCCGATGTCGCCCATGCCAATGGAATTCCGCTCATTGTCGATAATACCTTCCCGACTCCGTATCTCTGCAATCCGTTTGATTTCGGTGCAGATATCGTAACTCATTCAACTACCAAGTACATTGACGGTCATGCGACCAGCGTTGGCGGTATTGTTATTGAGAAGGGCGGCTTTAATTGGGATAACGGCAAGTTCCCCGGACTTTGCGAACCTGATGAAAGCTACCATGGTTTGACCTATATAAAAGATTTTCCCGAATTTCCATATTCTGTCAAAATGCGTGCACAGTATGTCCGCGATATGGGCGTTCCGATGATGCCGTTCAATGCATTTCTGTCAAATCTCGGCCTTGAAACTCTGCATGTCCGCATGGACCGTCATTGCGAAAATGCACAGAAACTTGCAGAATTTCTGCAGAATCATCCCAAGGTTGCATGGGTGAAATATCCGGGATTGCCGGGAGATGAGGGATATGATCTGGCAAAAAAATATCTCAGGGGTGCATCCGGAGTCCTCTGCTTCGGCGCCAAAGGCGGCAAAGCAGCAGGAGAGAAAGTTATGGATTCACTGAAGCTTGTAGCAATTGTTGTACATGTCGCTGATGTCCGTACCGGAGTGCTGCATCCTGCAAGTATGACTCACCGTCAGCTCAGCGACAGCGAACTTGTCGCTGCCGGTATTTCACCTGAACTTATTCGTGTTTCTGTCGGTATTGAAGATATTGATGATATTATTGCTGATTTCGATCAGGCATTGAATCAGGCATAATGGAGAATCTTATGAAAAAGCATTTTAAGTCTGTGATTTTTTCTGTTTTCTGTGCAGTTTTTCTGTGCGGCTGTGCCGTTGTTGAAACGCTGGAGCCGAGTGATTTGACTATAAATCAGCTTGAAGAAAAAATGGAAAAAGCCATGGACCCGGAAGGCGCTTTCCGGAAAGCTGATTCATATGTTCAGCGTGAAATGCTTAAAATTGCAGGATTATTCACGGATGCGATTTATCAGATCGATCTCAAGTACAAAAAGCCGAATTTTCTTAAACTTACGACTTTTGAAAACAATCAGCCTGTTGCTGCGGTCATTTATAATTCCGGAAGTGCGTGGCAGGTCGATTACAATGAGAAAAAGGTCAAAGAGATCACCGGAGCCGATCTCATCCGTTTGAATATGCTCCATAAACTGACTGTTCCTACTGAAAAATACAGTCAGATTTTCAAAAAAGTTGAAGTTTTCCGCTGCAGAGTGCAGGAAGAATCGTCTGAAAAACCCGTGGATTATTACAAAATTGTCTGCGGGGAACAGGACAGCGGTAATACCATTGCGATCTATGTCAGT
Organism: Victivallaceae bacterium; assembly: GCA_045538635.1. GTDB lineage: Bacteria > Verrucomicrobiota > Lentisphaeria > Victivallales > Victivallaceae > RGIG5270. The sequence goes on along the minus strand of JAZSRU010000093.1, from coordinate 10,687 downwards.
GCAGAAGATTTCCGTCCGCGCCGTATAGATGCTGATTTGACACTTGTTGTCAAAAATAAAAAACAGACTTTCAGTTATGATTGCTTTATTGATGTTTATGAGTTGATGGATAATGTCATGATACCCCAGAAAACGACTGCAGTCAGTGACGGTATTGAAAGCACAACTACGGTTTTTGACTATAAACTCAATGTTGATATTCCGGACAGTGAATTTCTGCCGCCGATATTTACTGAAAACAAATTGCGTGACCGCATGGACCGTTTCGGCAAAGACCAGAAAAGCCGCAGATTGCGCCGTGTGTTTGACAAGTAAGTGTATATGAAGGATATCAGAATACACGATCTGCATCATCATGTTTTGCGTTCGTGGAACATTCTGCGAGCCAAATGCCCGGCAGTAATAAGTTTTGATCACCATTTGGATATTCTGCCGGCTTTTTTGCGTTATTCGGCAAATAATGGTTTTCCTGCTGATGCAGGGACGGATCTGGAAAAAGATATCTCCAGATTGCAGCATGATGAACATTTTGATTATGCTTTGAAGTACAATATTATTTCAAAAGCAGTCATCATTTCCCATACTCCGGTTGTGACGGAGTGTCCTGCGTGGTTGACGGTTTTGTATAATGGTGATTTCGCGGAGGATGAACCGTTGAATTCAGAACGCTTCCAACACTATTCCGATATGGCGGTGGAGGACTGTTTTCTTGAGCAGTTTGTGTTGCATTTTCCAACAGAAAATTACATTCTTGACATTGACTGTGATTATTTTAAAACAGAGAAATCTCTCAATCCTGAAAAATCATCAATATTCAGAAAATTAGTTCAGAATGCAGAAATGATCACAATTTCCCGTGAAGATGATTGGGTCAGAATCCTGACTTTTGAAAATTCATCATTTTTCACCCCTGATCATATCGTTGAAAAGCTGGGATTTTGAAGAAAATTTCAACAGATGATGTCTTTGCAGTCACTTTATTTATTTTATTTTATTTTACTCTTTGCTCTTGAAATTTTAACGTTAGGGTGTAAATTAACTCAAGTGTGTAAAAATAAGTTCTTAAAATAAGGAATTGAAAAATGTCTGTAGATATTCTGGTCGGTACACAATGGGGCGATGAGGGCAAAGGTAAACTCATCGATGTTTTAACTCGTGATGTCGATATGGTCGTCCGTTTTCAGGGCGGCAACAATGCCGGTCATACTGTTGAGATCGGTGATGAAAAATATGTTCTTCATCTCGTTCCCTCCGGCATTTTCCGTCCCGGTGTCCGTTGTGTCATCGGCAACGGTCTGGTGGTGGATCCCATCGGTTTGATGGAGGAAATGGTTGCTCTCAAGGAACGCGGAATTGATATCTCTACTATCGAGTTGAGCGATAAGGCTCATCTTATTTTTGCATACCACAAAGCTTGTGATAAAATGAAAGAACTGGCTGCAGGCAAGGCAAAAATCGGTACTACAGGACGCGGTATCGGTCCTGCTTATGAAGACAAGGCCGGTCGTTGCGGTATCCGCGGCGGCGCACTCCGTGATCTTGCATTGCTGGAAGAACTTTTCCGTACCCAGTGTGAAAAATACAATAAACGCTTTGCCGCCGCCGGTGTCGATACTCTTGATGTCGATGCTGAATGGGCAAAAGTCAAAGAAGCTGCAATTTATCTTGCTCCCTATGTTACTGATACCGTTCTTTCTGTAAACAAAGCCGCCAAAGCAGGTAAAAATGTTCTTTTTGAAGGCGCACAGGGGGCATTGCTGGATATTGACCACGGAACATATCCTTTTGTGACCAGCAGTAATACTATTTCCGGCGGTGCATGCACCGGCAGCGGTATCGCTCCGCGTTATATTGATACTGTCTGGGGCGTAATGAAAGCTTATACCACACGCGTCGGCGAAGGACCTTTCCCGACAGAACTGTTTGACGCTGACGGCGAGGAACTCCGCAGAATCGGACGCGAATTCGGTGCAACTACCGGCCGTCCCCGCCGCTGCGGCTGGTTCGATGCTGTTATTTCTGCATATTCCTGCATGATCAACGGCGTCAATAAACTTGCTATTACCAAACTTGATGTTCTGGATACATTGGAAACTGTCTGCATTTGTACTGCATATGAGCTTGACGGCAAAATCATCAATGAAATGCCGACCAGCGCAGCAGATCTTGCACGTGTAAAACCGGTTTATGAGAAACATCCCGGCTGGTGCTGCAGCACTGCAGAAGCCCGCACATTTGCAGAATTGCCGGAAAATGCGCAGAAATACCTCAACCGCATTGCTGAATTGGTTGAAGCTGAGGTTGCAATCGTTTCTGTCGGTCCCCGCCGTGATCAGACATTTCTGGTTTGAAATGTGATTTTGTAAAAATTTGAGGCGGACGGGCGTATTTTTGATGCTCTGTCCGCTTTTTTTATCCCTGGAGAATTGCTGTGCGAAAAATACAGGCAAATTGGACAACATATCGCAAAGAAGAATCAAAAGCAGCGAAGTATTTCGGTTCTTTTGATTTTTGGCAGTTAGGTTGTTTGATATTTCTTCTCGGGATAGGCTTGTTGTTTATTTACAGTACCGGAGTCCAGTCGGGGAATGAATTTTTTTTCCGGCGTCAGTTGTTCTGGGTGGGCGTATCATTGCCGGTTTATCTGATTTTCAGTCATGTGGATGCGAAATTCTGGGAGGTTGTTGCAGAGCCTTTTTTTATTGTATCATTGCTGTTGCTGGTTCTGGTATTGATATTCGGCACGAAAATTTCCGGTGCGAAGAGATGGCTTGATCTGGGATTTTTTAATTTTCAGCCATCTGAACTTACCAAACTGTCTTTGATTGTGATTATTGCCAAATTGTTGAGTTATCCCAAATTTGATGTGAACAGAGTTTCCACATTGTTTATGGTGTTGGGGTTGATACTGCTGCCGTTTGTGCTTATTTTTGTGGAGCCGGATCTCGGCAGTGCTTTGCTGCTGCTCCCGTGCAGCGGAGCCATGCTGTTTGCGGCAGGATTGAACCGCAAATGGATATTTTCATTGCTTGGCGGTGGGATTATGCTTATTGGATTGCTGGCGGCAAATGAATATTTTGAGGTGAAACCCTTGCTGCGTTCATATCACCGTGCGCGAATCATGGCTTTTTTGAATCCGGAAGATGCGCCGAGCGGAATGACTTATCAACAGCGTCAGAGTGAGCTTGCGGTCGGTTCCGGCGGCTTGTGGGGCAAAGGGCTGGGCAAGGGAACGCAGCATGCGCTCGGCTATCTGCCGCAGTCTGCCGCGAATAACGATTTTATTTTTTCGGTGATTGCAGAAGAATGGGGATTTTTTAAAAGTTTCGGAGTTTTGTGTGTGTTTCTGATTTTCTGTTTGCGGATATTGCTGACGGCATACGCGGCAGATAATAAATTCAGCTGTTATCTGGCATTGGGGATAGCGGCTTTGTTTTTTACTCAGATATTCATAAATATCGGTGTAAATGTCGGAATTGCTCCGGTTACCGGATTGGTTTTGCCGTTTGTGAGTTACGGCGGCTCATTTCTGGTGGTTGGAAGTATGGCGTCGGGAATAGTTCAATCGGTCTGGCGCAACCGGAAAAGTGGTACTGAATGATAATTTGTCGCTATATGTAATAAAGGAGAAAACAAATGGCAAGAATTTTATTTGTGATGTTTGTGATGTTGATGATGTTTGATATTTCGGCATTGGGGATTGGGGATGAAGCATTGGAGTTGAAGACGAAATATTATAACAGAAAAGTTTTCAAATCCCGTTTTTATGTGGTTGATGCAAAGAATCAGAAGAAGTTGAAAGTTCTGGTTTTTATAAATTTGCTCGGAGAAGATTTCAAGCGCAATGAAATTCTGCTGGATGGTGTTGCCGGACGCAAAGGGATTTCAGTTGGTTTGGCGGCTTCTGCGGAAGATGAAATATTTGCATTTATGAAAGAGCATCCGGATTTCAAGTATCCGCTGTTGTATGATCGCCGCGGGCTGGCGGCATATATGGAAAGAAATATTATTTTTCCGTATGCATTTGTCATAAATTACGAAAATAAGATAATATGGTGCGGAGAGTTGATCGATTTGCCCGGTATGCTGGACAGATTTGAAAATGGATCGTATGATGTGGAAAAAAACCGTCGTATCAGCCGTTATCTGGCGGAAATGCAGAATGCAATGCGTATCGGCAGTGAATATCAGCTCGATCGTGCCGCGCGTGAAATAATGGCAATTGATCCGGGGAATTTGAGCTGTTTGCGGATGCGCCTGTTTGCGTTTGAAAATACAAACCGTGCAGAAGATGCATGGGCATTTCTTGAGGAGTTTAAAAAGAAGTATCCGCAGGAAAAGAATTTTTATCTGCTGCAAATAGATATGGGGGCGCGTTATCCGTTTCTGGCAGGGCGCGGAGCTGAAGTTGGAAGAGATTTTGAAAAGCGTAATCTCGGCAGCAGCGAAGACAGATTGTTTGCGGCATGGATGTTTTTGAATAATTACAAGTTCAATACTGTGGCTTTGGAGGCAGCTGATACGCTGCTGCAAAGTGTAAAAGCGGTATTCGATGCCGGTACAGTTGGAGCGGCGAAACTTCCTGATCGTGCATTATACAAGCGGGCGTTGGCGCTGTTGTGTTACAAAAGGTGTGATTTGAGCGGAGCAGTGAAATATCAGAAAGAAGCATGTGACTTGATAAATAATGGAGATAATCTTCAAATTTTGAAATATTATGAAAAATTATCTGTAAAATAAAGAAAAAACAGAGTTTTTATATAAAATATGAAAAAAAATACAAAAATCGGGTTGACTTTTGTATGATTGTGGATTAAAGTTATAGTGTGACTTTTTATGCACAGATGAAAAATGTAAATTTTTTGAAGTAAATTATATATGGAAAGGAATGATAAATGACTTTTTTGGAAGTTATTTTGTACGCGGCAGTGATACTGGTTGCACTGCTTCTTATTGCATTGGTTTTGGTTCAGCAGTCCAAAGGAGGCGGCTTCGGCGGTGCTTTCGGCGGGTTGGGTGAATCGATTTTCGGTGCGCAGGCAGGCAGTCATTTGACTAAAATGACCGTTATTCTCGGAAGTGTATTTTTTGTATTAGTGCTTGCTATTGCGGTAGTTATCGCTCATCACAAGGAAGAAAATTCCAATGTTGATGCTTTGATTCGCGCTGAGGCGGCCAAAAATACTTCCGCAGTCCAGACAGAAGTAAAAAATGTTGTAAACGAAAAAGAGGCTTCCGCTGCCAAAAAGTAAGAGAGAATATCCTGAATGAATATGTCTGAAAAAATACTTGTTTCGCTCTGTTGCATTTTTATAGGAGTTTTCTGTGCCTCCGGTGCCGAAAATATCAAAAAGACTATGAAAATGAGCGTGTTCACCAAGTATCCTCCGCAGGCAAAAACTTCAGGAACAAGCGGTTCCAATCTCACAGGAGTCAAAGATCAATGGCTTGATATCGAGTTGAAATACCGTCCGCAGGATATCAAGGATGTAAAAAAGCGTTTTATTGATGATGTGGAGTTGAATGTGCGGGTATTGTGCCGTGATGCCAAACGGACGGTACTTTTCAATGGTTCGGTTAAATATTGGTATATTGAACGCGACGGCAAGGATCATTACATGAAAGCATTGCTTCCTGCCCCGATTTTCCGCCGTTATATTTCCGATCAGAATATTGACCGTTTTAAATTGTATGTGGCTGCTGATATCGTTGTCGGTGGTAAAGTTATTGCGACTGCATACGGTTCAAATAAAGCAGTACCCTTAAAAGATATTTCTGCGGCATTCAGAAATCTGCCGAAAAATACAGTCAAGGTCGAAGGTGCAGTCAGTGGGCGTACAGGAACTACCTGGAGCATTATCGAAGTGAATAAATATGAATATGAAAAAGTCAAATAATTATGGAAGATACTTTTTATGGCAGGACAGACAACAATTTTAACTATTGATATCGGCAGTGATACCATAAAAATGGCGGAGTTCTCCTTCATTCCCGGAGGCGGCGGGCTTGTTCTTGAAAAATTTGTGTTTGAACCGCTTGCCCAGGGGGATGATGATCCGGTGGTTGCTTTTGCCCGTGTGTATCAGTTTATGCTGCAGAGCAATGATTTCAAATCAAAGCAGGTTCGAATTACTCTTTCCGGTCAGGTGGCATTCTCAAGATTGAGCAAACTGCCTGAATTGAGCGGGGATGATACAATGATCAGCAAGATCATTGAATTTGAGGCTAAACAGACAGTTCCTTATTCAATGGATGAGATCATCTGGGACTATCAGCTGATTAAACATACCTTGCCGCCGGTTACAGAATTTGATGATCCGCATGATGAATATGAGGCATTGTTTGTCGCTGCCAAGAGAGATATTATTACTGCTTATACAGATGTTGTGCTTGAAAGCGGTCTTGAAGTCATCTCTGTTAATATTGCTCCGGTTTCCATGGTCAATGCTTTTTATGCATGCGTGAAAAGAGAACCCGGCTCCTGTGAAATTCTGCTTAATATCGGCGGTCAGTCAAGTTCTCTGGTCATTTGTGAAGATGACAGGGTTTTTGTCCGCAGTATTCCCATCGCCGGTGATGCTATTACCCAGCAGATCAGCAAGGAATTTGCGATCCCGTTTGATGAGGCTGAAGATTTGAAGGGAAAACACGGTTTTGTTGCGCTCGGCGGAGCTTATGAAGATCCGGAGTCCGAAGTAGCAGCTACTATTTCCAAAATAGCCCGTAATGTCATGACCCGTCTGCATGGTGAAATCAGCCGTTCAATCAATGTGTGGCGTTCACAATACAACGGCAGCAAGCCTACCGCACTTTATCTTTCCGGCGGCGGCGCATTGATCCAGTATGTTACAGAATTTTTTACCGAAAAACTCAATATCAAGGTCGATTATCTCAATGTTTTCAGTGCTATGAGCATTGCTGGCAGTGTTGACAAAGAGGCATTGCTTGATGTCGCTCCGATGTTTGTTGAACTTGCCGGAATGGGTATCCGCAGTGCGGCAGAAGTTCCTGTCGATATCAACCTGCTGCCGGAAACTATTAAAATTCAGGCTGATATTCAGTCCAAAAAAATGTATTTTTACGGCAGTTGTCTGACGATTGTTGTTTCTTTGCTGATATTCTATGCCGGGGTGTCAAAAATGTTGACATTTGACAAGAATCGTGCCAATGCTGTCAGAAGCAAGGTGGAAGAGGCTCAACGGCTTTCCGAGCAGATCAATGAAAAAAATAATCAGGTACGGAATCTGCGCGGTGAATATGACCGTTATGTGAATATTATAAAATCAAGAACGGTCTGGGTCGCAATCTTGAATGATTTGCAGAAAGTTGTTCCGGATACCACATGGTTCTGTGCCATTGAGGGTATTAATGATATCGAAGCAGATCGCAGGGCTGAAAAAGAGGCAGCCGCCAAAGCCGGCAGTGCCGCACAGTCGTCTGCCGCCCAGCCCAGCGGCATCGCAGGTATTTTCGGTAATCCTCCGCCCGAACCAGCCCCTGAACCGCCCCCCGGAGATGGCGGTATGGGCGAAATGCAGCCGCAGGCTCAGAGCCGGGAGATAAGCATACTCAAGCTCAAAGGATATTCGCTGATTCTCAAGCAGGAGATCCTCGGAGATACATTCAAAGCTAATTTGAATAATTTGAAAAAGCAATATGATGATGCCAAAAAGTCTGATGAGTTTTTGTTCAAGTTGGGCGATGGCGACATTGTAATTGATTTGGTCATGCAGGAAGTTGGAGCCAACAATATTGCTGCGTTTGTATTCTATGTTAAACTTAATAAGCCCATAAGGTTGTAATCATGGATCCTGTATTATTGAGAAGATTTGTTAAATACAATAAGTCATTGGTGGGTGTGATAGGTGTATCCGTATTGGTTGTGCTTTTCCTGCTTGTGGTCGCGGTTTTGAAATATCTGGAGATGGTTGAGGCCAATAATGAAGTTAACCGGATGCGCAATACAATCAGAGATTTGCAGGATCCTCTGCAGAATCAGGTTTCAGTTATCGAAGGTAATTTGAAACTGCTGAATGATGATCTCGTTGTCTATAGTGAAAAAAATCAGTTGATCAGACCGTTTTTCGGACATCCGTACCGTGTTGCAGTCAATGTTATGGCATTGAATCTGGGATTGAAAAACGGCGATGAGCTGATCAAAAAATTCTATGACTTTCTCAATGAAAATCAGCATGAACGTATCAATGACCGTTTCAAGCGTTTTAAAATGGAATTCGGCAACAAGTGGCCGGCCGCAAGTAATGCATTTGCAACTGAAGCGCAGAAGGTGTCATTTGAAACAATCAATGCTGGTAATGTTGATGATATTTTCCTGCAGGCGATCGGCTTGCCTCGTGAAATGTCCGGCCGTACTGTTGAGCATTGCCGTGAAATCCTCAAGGCTAATGAAATCAAGCTGAACAAAATTGTTCTGGATAAGAACATTGATGTTAATAAGGAAGCCTCAGAATTTTCTCTTATGTCGCTCGGTCTTGCCACTCCGCAGCAGATTGCCGATTCTATGCAGAATATGGAAATTGTCGGTGATATGATCAGCCGTATAATCAAAGCTCTGCCGGAGGAAAAAACTGTCCGCGTTGTTGATCGTGTTAAATTTATCAGTAAAACTCCGTACAGCGAAGATAACAGAATTACAGTTTATAAGTATAATATAAAATTGGTGGCAACAATGGATGCTTTGCGTCGTATAATGTCCTCATTCAACAGATCAATCATGGACAGCCGTGTTTATATTGTGCGTGATTTAAGGTTGAGAGTTCCTGCGTATGAGGATAAGGCCGCAGTTGTTATCGGGCTTGTTGCAGAGGAAATTCCTGTTGATAAAGATGGTAAGAAAATTGAGATCAAATTCAAAGATGATTCACATCTTCCCTATCAGCAGCGTCGTGATTATGGTAAAGTATTGATTGGTAATAATCCGTTTTTTGAGATAGAGTTGGAAGTGGATTATTTAATTTTGAAACAACATGAATATCAGAGAAGATGAGGCGGAGGATTTAGCGTGGATTTTTTGAAAAAACATTATGAAAAAGTGGTTTTGATTGCACTTTTTGTTATATTTGCTTTGCTGTTGGTGCATTTGTATAATATTGTGCTTAAAACCGGTGAAGTCAAAGAGTCAGACTTGCAGATTCCCCAATTGGAACCGAATTATGTGGTCACTAAAGCATCAGATCCCAAATTCAATCTGCCGGTGCTGATGAGAGAAAATTCTGTTTTGGCACAGGCATCTGCCCGTGACAAAAAAGATAATAAAGATTTCAGTGATTTGATGACTATTTTTAAAATTTCACGCTGCGGTCATTGCGGATATCTTATTCCGCGCAGAGTCCTTGACTCCACCGAAAACTGCCCCATGGCTCATTGCGGCAAAAAATTGCTTGCTCCCAAAGCTGAAGTTCAGGGCTCGCAGGCCGCTGCCCGTTTGGACAGTGATGACGATGGTATCCCAAATATTATCGAATTGGAAAATGGTTTGAATCCGTATGATGCTCACGATGCTTATGATGATCTTGATGACGACGGATTTGTCAACGTGTATGAATACAAGATGAATACTGATATGAAAAAAGCGGACAGCCATCCGCAGCTTTACAGTGGTTTGTATCTTGTTTCAATTGACCGTCAGCCGTTGAAGGCGACTTTGCTCGGTGTATCTGTCCTTGAGGGCAGAGATAAAGCTTTCTGGGATATTCAGATGCTCACTCATGAGCAGCGTATCAAAGGTAAAAACCGCAAAGAAGAAAAACATTATTTGAGTATCGGCAGGCGTGTTCAGCTGGATACCGGTTCTTATACTATCGACGATATTCTCAGCAAAGAAGTCGAGAAAATGGTTGATAATAAAATGCAGAAAGTTACAGAGTACAGCGTGCGTTTGAAAGACAGAAAAGGCCGTATGATTCTGATGAAAGTCAACGAAGTCGCGTATGACCCTGACGATAAAGCTCAATTGAAAGATATCTGGTCGGAAAAAACTTATAATGTACGCGTCAACAGTAACTTGCGTATGGGCAGTACTGCTATCGGATTCAGTACTTATAAAGTTCAGAAAATTGAAAAGAGAACTAACAGCGTGACTGTGATTTCAACAGAAAAAAACAGTCAGCCTGTTGTAATAAAACGCAAACCGATGATTCCGGAAGAATATATTCCATCCAAAGAGAAAAAAGAACCTGCTGCTGAAGGAAATGTGCAGCAGGCCGCTGCAGATGGAACTGTTCCGGGAGCCCGGCGTTGAAGTTGTACATAAAAAAAAGTTTACATAAGGACAAATCGAAGATGGCAAAAAGTTGTAAAAATTTGAAGTCAGTATCAGGATGGGCGTTGCTTCTGGTAATGCTCGCCGGAAGCAGTGCCGCTGCCGCTGACAAAGGTACAGCCGCAACGGCTGCTTTGACTCCGGAACAGATCAAAATCCGTGAATTTGCAGATAATGAAGCTGTTGTGCGGAAGCAAATCCTGGCAGATATTGCCGGACAGAAGAAAACAGTTGAGGAAATGATCGGAAGAAATGAATTTCCGGAGGCCGCTTCAGCATGTGATGCATTGATCCGTCAACTTTCTACTATTCCCGGCACTGAAGCTAAAGCCAAATTGCAGGAGATGTTTGCTTTCCGCAAGGCATTGCGCAACCGCTGGACCGCTTATGTTCTGGAGAAAGCAC
>JAZSRU010000100.1:0-6658 GCA_045538635.1 Victivallaceae bacterium | reverse complement strand
CTCATCATTTTCAAAAAACTCTTGTGTACCGTTACCTTTTTTTACAAAAAATAAGTTATATATCAAATCTTGACTAATAAAATAAGGCTCTATACTAAACATTGAGTGATAATAAAAAAACTGAGGGGTTTGAGTGGTGTTCCCTTGTCCCCCATAGCTTTAGCGACGGCGTGACAAGGCAATCAGCGTAATAAAAAAAAGAGGGGGAAACGCCGGAGCGGCGCAAGTCCCCATGCAACAGCACAAAACCTGATATTTCACCGCATGCGGTAAGTACGGTCCGGATTTTTGAGAATGACAAATTTCATTTCAAGCTTCATCAGTATTCCGAGCAGAGTTCCTGATTCCAGATTGCTTTCAATGGCGAGGTCATCCATTGATTTGTCACCATTCTGCAGGATATCTATAATAAGTTGTTCTTCGGGAGTAAAACATGATTCTGCCTGATACGCTTCAAGCGGAGTTTCTGCAAATTCCGCCATACGGAAAAGACCACCGTCCAGAACTTCCATGACCTGTGAAAAATTTTCTGCCAGATTGGCGGCACTTTCTCTGATAAGTTTATGGCAGCCTTTTGCCTGCGGGTTGTCAGCGTTTCCGGGAACAGCAAAAACATCTTTGCCCTGTTCAAGTGCCACATTGGCTGTGATCAACGCTCCGGAATCAAGCCCCGCTTCGACAACAATAATCGCAGAACTCAATGCTGAAACAATTCTGTTGCGTCGTGGAAATGAGGTGCGGCTGACAGGAAAATCCATAGGAAATTCGCTGATTATCGCGCCGCCTTTCTGAATTATTTCACGGGCGAGCGGAATGTGTTCACGCGGATGTATCTGCGTCAGCCCGCCGCCAAGAACTGCAACCGTTATTCCGTCTGCATCGACAACTGCCTTGTGTGCAACATAATCAACTCCGAATGCAAGCCCGGAAACAACGATGAAGCCATGATTGACTGCATCCTGCGCAAAAGATCTGGTCATGCGTTCACCATACATCGACATTTTGCGTGAGCCTACGATTGCAACGGCATTCCGGCTGAATGACGGCAGTTTGCCGCGCACATAAAGACAGAGCGGAGGGTCATAAATATTGCGCAGTTCCGGTGGATATTCTTCATCCGCCAGAGTCAGTATCTGAACTCCGCCGCGTTCTGCTCTCAAGAGTTCATTGTCAAGATCGACCAGCTCTTTATAATTCAGTATTTTATCTGCAATGGTATCTGAAATACCTTTGACCGAGGTCAATTCACTTTTTACCGCGTCAAAAATGCGTGCAGGTTCTTCAAATTTGCTGACGAGAGCCTTGTATTTGGCATATCCGATGCCGGAAAGCATATTGAGTACGATGCACGCTTCGCGATTATTCATAACATACCTCCATTGCCTGACGGATCAAATCGACTGGAATATTTTTTTGTATCACGCTGCTGCCGATTGCAATCGGAAGAATGATTTTTAAAACTCCATTTTCTGTTTTTTTATCATGCATCATAACTTTGAGCAGTTCATCAAACTTCCATGCTTTTTCAAGTTTGCATTTCAAATTGAGTTTATGCATCAAAGACTGCATTCTTGCGAGATCGCCCCGGTCAAACATATTCAGACGACAGGCAAGTTCTCCGGCACAGCACAATCCGATGGCAACAGCTTCTCCGTGAGTGATTTCAAAATGCGAAACACTTTCAACCGCATGCCCGAAAGTATGTCCGAGATTGAGCAGTGCGCGGCAGCCTTGTTCTTTTTCATCCTCCTGAACGATGCGGCATTTGATATTGCAGCAATCGTAAATTATTTCTCTGTAAATATCAAGATCCAGATTATTCAGTTCTTCTGTATGTTTTTCGAGTTTCTCAAATAAATCAGAACTCAAACCGACACCGTATTTAACTATTTCTCCCAGACCGTTGCGGATTTCACGCTCCGGCAGAGTTTGCAGAAAGGCGACATCAGTTAAAACAACTTTCGGCTGATGAAATGCCCCTGCAAGATTTTTGCCCGAACTCAAATTCACTCCTGTTTTGCCGCCGACACTGGAATCGACCATTGCCAGAAGTGTTGTCGGAATCTGAATAAAATCAATTCCCCGCATGAAAACTGATGAGGCAAATCCGGTCATATCGCCGACAATGCCGCCACCGAATGCAATAAACATACTTTTTCTGTCGCAATTTTTTTCAACGGCGAAATCAAGCAATCTTTCGATTTCTGCCATGTTTTTGTTTTCTTCGGTTCCTTTGAGGACAAATAAATCGCCATATTTATAAGCACTGAGAGGATAAAGGTCCTGTAATTTTTTTTCGCTGACGGTGATGATTCTGCCGCCTCTGTCAAATTTTGCAACTGCATTTTCAAATGCATCAGAACCCCATTCCTCAAAAATTATATCGTATGAATCCTGGGGCAAACAAATATGTAATTTTTTCATAAATCCTCTCAATCTGCCAACATCAAATGACCTTTAAGGTAAAAACTTTCCGGTACATTTAAGTTCCATGCATGATCTGTATCCTGTTCAAGTATTTCAACAATGCGTAAATCTCTCTCTGCATCAAGAGCGGCACCAAAAGTTATTTTCTGAAAGAGATCACGCGGCATCAATCCTGAACATGAAAAATTTGCCAGCATACCGCCGGGATTTAAAATCTGCAAAGCGACCAGAGCCATATCTTTATATGCTTTTGCCGCACGGTTCAAATCTCCGCGCGACTGCACCAGTTTCGGCGGATCAAGAATGATAAAATCAAATTTGCGCTTTTCTGCACGGAATTTGCGCAGCAGACTGAAAACATCCCCCTCAATATCTTCAAAACGGTCATTGCTTATGTTGTTGAGCTGCATATTGCGCGCTCCCTGAGCCAATGCACTTGCTGAACTGTCGATATTGGTAACAAATTCAGCACCGCCGACTGCCGCTTTCACTCCGAATCCACCGGTATAGCTGAAGCAGTTGAGGACGGTTTTGCCCTTTACATAGCGGCTCAAAATATCGCGGCTGCGCCTCTGATCCAGATAAAAACCGCTTTTGTGGCCGTTGATAAAATCAATTTCAAACTTTGCTCCGTTTTCTGTAATGACACAGCTTTCGGGAAGTTTTCCGAGCAGCAGACCATCATTTGCAGTGAGGTGTTCTTTTGCCAATATCGCGCTGTCGCTTTTTTCGTAAACCGCGATTGCGCCGGGGACGAGTTCAAAGAGTATTTGTGCTATCCAATCTTTATATTCCGCCGCGCCGCAGGTCAGAAATTGCACCACGATCACGCCTGCATAATAATCTGCAATCACCCCGGGCAGGAAATCACCTTCAGAATTGATAATTCTGACACCGCTTTGGTTATCGAAAACAAAGTTGCATTTTTTTCTGAATTCCAGCGCAGAAGTAATTTTTCTGCGGAAAAATTCAATGTCAGGATTGTCATTTTCATTAAAGCTCCAGACTTTGCATGCAATCTTTGATTGCGGGTTGAACATGGCATAAGCCAGAAAATTTCCTTTGAAATCAACCAGTTTCACCCATGGATCAAGCGTCGCACCGGATATTTCCATACTGCCGGAGAAAACCCACGGATGGTGCATTTGCAAAGATTTTTCGCGTCCTTTGCGTATTTTTATCTGCTGTATCATTTCTTCAAGCCGTCCACAAAGTGTTTTATGCGTTTCATTGCTTCGATTATATCCTGAATCCCGGTTGCATAACAGCAGCGGACATATCCTTCGCCGCAATCACCGAAAGCAACGCCCGGCACAACTGCGACATGTTCTTCCTGAAGCAGCCGTTTGGCAAAAGTTTTTGAATCAAGTCCAGTGCTTTGGATGTTCGGAAAAGCATAGAATGCTCCACGCGGCATGATACACTGCAACCCCATATCATTGAGCATTTTGACCATGACATTGCGGCGTTCACGATATGATTCACGCATTTTGAGCATTGCACTTTCGCCATTGCGCAGAGCCTCAAGGGCGGCTTCCTGACTGGTTGTATTGGCACTCATGATACCGTATTGGTGGATTTTCATCATGGCGTCAATGATTTCTGCCGGACCGCATGCATAACCGACCCGCCAGCCGGTCATGGCAAATGCTTTTGAAAATCCATGCAGAAAAACTGTTCTCTCTCTCATTCCGTCAAGTGCTGCAATGGAGTGATGTTCCCAGTTGTCGTAAATCAATTCTGAATAGATTTCATCAGTAATGACGACCAGATCGTATTCGCGGGCAATATCAGCTACCGCCTGTAAATTCTCAAGTCCCATTACAGCACCGGTCGGGTTGCAGGGGAAATTGAGCAGGAGAACTTTGCTTTTCGGAGTGATTGCCTGCCGCAAAGTTTCCGGAGTGAGGGCAAAGCCATCCTTTTCGTATGTTGCAACCGGCACCGGGACTCCGTGCGCCATAATGATTTCTGCCGGATATGAAACAAAGCACGGAGTGGTATAAATCACTTCATCTCCCGGATTCAGCAATGCACGCATGGCGATATCCAATGCTTCACTGACTCCGATGGTAACTATACATTCATCGGCGGGATTGTATTGTACATTGTAATTTTTCCTGACATATTTGCATATTTCCTTGCGGAGCGGCAGCATTCCGAGATTTGAGGTATAAGCGGTATGACCTTTTTCCAGTGAAAAAGTTCCCGCCTCCCGGATATTCCACGGCGTAGTGAAATCCGGTTCGCCGACACCGAGGCTTATGACATCATCCATGGTGTTGACGATGTCAAAGAATTCACGAATGCCGCTTTTGGGTAGCGATGCAATATGTGATGCAACGAAATCACGGGCAGATTTTGAGTCGTTCATAAGATTCCTCATCTTCAATTATTCTGCCTGATTGTTTATATTTTTTGAGCTGGAAACTGGTTGCGCAGGAGAGAACTCCGTCAATAGTGGAGAGTTTGCCTGAAACAAACATTGCCACCTGCTGCAAACTCTCACCTTCGACTTCAAGCAGCAAGTCGTAAGAGCCGGAAACCAGATACAATTCTTTGACTTCATCAAATTTGGCAATGCGCTTGGCGACAGTATCAAAGCCGCCATCGCGCTGTGGAGTGATCTTTACTTCGATGAGAGCATTGACTTTGTCTGTGCATTGCTCGTTCAGAATTGCGGTATAACCGCAAATTATATTTTTCTTTTCGAGATCGGCGACAATATCGGCGACTTCTTTTTCACTGGTATTCAGCCTTAAAGCGATTTCAGCCAAACTCATACGCGCATTTTCACGCAAAAGATTCAAAATATTTTTCTGCATGATTCACCTCTTTATGCCTTGCATTCTGCTGCTGCGTTGCAAATGCCGTCAGCAGAACGGTAAATAACATCTTCATTGACACAGAATGCCATACGGAAATAACCCGGACAGCCGAATCCGACACCGGGAACAGCAAGGACATGATTGCGGACAAGCGCATCCATGAACTTGCCTTCATCGCCGCCGGGAGCTTTGGGGAAGAAGTAAAATGCGCCTTTGGGCATAGTATATTCGATTCCGGCACGGTCAAGCACTTCTGCCATGGCATTGCGGCGTTTGAGGTAAACATTCATATCAACTTCTTCATCAATGCAGTCAATCAACAGTTTCTGTGCAATGGCAGGAGCATTGACAAATCCGAGGATGCGATTGGACATGATAAGTCCATTCATGAGAGGAGCGGCTTCTTCAATGGCAGGATTGACTGCAATGTATCCGATACGCTCACCTGCCAGCGACAGACTCTTGGAATAAGAACCGATGACAGCAGAATATTTATAAAGTTCAAAAACTGACGGAATGTCAAGATTGTCGTAATTGAGAAAGCGGTACGGCTCGTCAGAAATAAGATAGATCGGGCGGCCGTATTCATTTGATTTGGCCAGCAGGACTTCGCCGAGTTCGCTAATTTCTTTGCGGCTGTAAATCTGTCCGGTGGGGTTATTGGGAGAGTTGATGATCATTGCTCTTGTTTTGGGGGTGATTGCAGCTTTCAGCGCATCAATATCCAGCTCAAAAGTGAAATCTTTTGATTTGACCGGCACGAGTTTGCCGCCGAAGTTTGAAGTATAGAAATTGTATTCCATAAAATAGGGACAGGGAACAATTACTTCATCACCGGCTTCCAGAACAGTTCTGAAAAAAACATTCAATCCGCCTGCTGCACCGCAAGTGGCAATGACATTTGACATGGGGATATTAACCCCCTGTTCTTTTGAAAGCTTGTCTGCCAGCACTTCGCGGAGCTGGACATAACCGCCATTGGGCATATATCCGAGTGAAAACGGATCGAGGATATTGCCGGCGATATTTTCCAGAGATTTCTGAACTTTTGCAGGCGGGGGAAGGTCGGGATTGCCGAGGCTGAAGTCGAATACATTTTCATCACCGAATTCCTTGCGGAGTTCGATACCGGCTTCAAACATTTTTCTGATCCATGATGAATTGCCGAGATAAGCACTCATCTGACTACTCAAAAGCTGCATAATAAAATCCTTTCTATAATTAATATAAAGCACTTTTTCAAATAATATACACCTTACTGTAATTTTTTGTTATTGTCCGAAATTTTGTGAAAGATAAAAATACTTGACAAAAGTGCATCTGACCTTTATTTTTTAATAGAAACAACAAAAAAAGTAAAGGATTTATCAGATGCGTAATAAATTTAACATTGAAATGTCAAT
>JAZSRU010000125.1:0-67506 GCA_045538635.1 Victivallaceae bacterium | reverse complement strand
CCGCAGGGACAGGGATCGTTGCGGCCGATTTTTTCTTCGGTGCGGCGGTAGGTACTGACCAGCGGAACTTCCCCGGCCTCTTCCTCCATTGCCTGACGGCGCCCCTCAAGTACATCCAACAGATCGCTGCTGACTTCCGCTTTGCTGATATTCATTGCATTTTCCTGCAATGCAAGCAGTTTTTCAAATTCCTCGATACTCGAAACTGTAACGCGGAAAAGATTGCTGACGACAGACATATAAACTTTGTCCATCATGCGTTTGAAAACATCAAATGCTTCATTTTTGTACTCAACCAGCGGGTCTTTCTGCGCGTAAACACGCAATGACATGCTTGAACGCAAGCCATCCATAGCGTACAGATGCTCCTGCCACAGAGAATCAATCGAATCAAGTAATGTATGACGCTCAAGATAATCAACATTTTCCGGTGTCATAACATCATTTTTCAAATTATATGCGTTCTCCACGCGCTCTGTAAGATACATAACCAATGCATCCGGATCTTTCAGCATACCATTTTCAAATCCGGCGGTAAGTTCCTCTTCTTTGAACTCGATCGGGAAAGTCATATTCAGATATTCGGTCAGACGCTCTTTGTCATAAGTGCTTTTGCCCTCTCTCGGAGTAGCGCAGGCATTGACATTTTCCGCCAATACTTCTTCTACGATTGAAAACAGTACATCATGCGGATTTTCCGACAGCAATGCATCCTTGCGCAGGCTGTAAATGATTTCACGCTGTTTATTCATCACATCGTCAAATTCAAGTGTGTGCTTGCGGATGGCAAAATGCTGCTGTTCAACCCGGCGCTGCGCGGTTTCAATCGTGCGGTTCAGCAGCGGATGCTGAAGTTCTTCGCCCTCTTCAATACCGAATCTGTCAAAAATTCCCACAACACGGTCAGAACCGAAAAGACGCATCAGATTGTCTTCCAGTGATACATAAAATTTGGATGAACCGGGGTCGCCCTGACGACTGCAGCGGCCGCGCAGCTGTCTGTCGATACGGCGAGAATCATGACGCGAACTGCCGATGACATGCAAGCCGCCGAGTTCAGCTATCCCCTCGCCCAATTTGATATCAGTTCCGCGTCCAGCCATATTGGTTGCGACGGTAACTGCACCGCGCTGACCTGCGAGCATAACGATTTCAGCTTCGCGCATATGATTTTTGGCATTAAGAACATTGTGCGGAATATTTTTGCGTTTGAGCATGCGGCTCAAAATTTCAGAATCTTCAACCGAAATCGTACCCAACAGCACCGGCTGACCGATTGTATGACGGCGGGCGACTTCTTCGACAATGGCATTGAATTTTTCGCGTTTTGTTTTGAAAACGGAGTCATTATCGTCCTTGCGGATGCAGGGGCGGTTCGGGGGAATCACCATAACATCAAGTTTGTATATCTGGTAAAATTCGTTGGCTTCAGTTTCCGCTGTACCGGTCATACCGGCAAGTTTTTCATACATGCGGAAATAATTCTGGATGGTAATAGTTGCCATCGTTTGAGTTTCCTGCTCGATGGTAACGCGCTCCTTGGCCTCCAGAGCCTGGTGCAGACCGTCACTGAAACGACGGCCGGGCATCAAACGGCCGGTATGCTCATCAACGATCATAACTTTGCCGTTCTGAACGACATAATGGACATCTTTTTCAAACAGACAGTAAGCTTTGAGAAGCTGAGAAATATCATGCAGTTTTTCACTTTGCAAAGCAAAATCATCCTGAAATTTCTGTCTTTTCTCCAAACGTTCTTTTTCGGAAAGAGATGTATCGCTTTCTATTTCATGAATGGTCATCAGCAGATCAGGCAGAATAAAGTCTTCCGGATGATCCGGTGAAATAGCATTGCGCCCCTTGGCGGTGAGGTCAGCTTCGTTGCTTTTTTCATCAATTGTGAAAAACAGTTCGCTCTGAACTTCCTGAATCATACCGCGCTGGTTGTCGCTGCGTACATAAGATTCATATTTTTCAAGTTCTTTGAGCAGTTCGCCATCTTCGAGTGCGCGCAGAAGCTGTTTGTGAGTCGGCATACCGAAACGGACCTGCAGGAGTTTACGCAAAACGATCTGGAGGTCTTCCTTGGTCATACCTTCTTCTTTGTTAAGCAATTCATTTGCTTCGCGCATCAGGCGGGAACAAAGCGCATTCTGCTGCTGATAAACACTGGAAATCAACGGCTGAATAGTATCAAACTGATGTGTTGACATCGGAACCGGCCCGGAAATGATCAACGGAGTACGCGCTTCATCAATGAGAATACTGTCAATTTCGTCGATGATGACATAAAAATGATCGCGCTGGACAAGATATTGAGCATCAGTAGCCATGCCCATATCGCGGAGGTAATCAAACCCGAATTCACTATTTGTTCCGTATGTAATATCACATTCATACTGCTGTTTGCGGATTGGCGGCGGCATCATATTCTGCAAACATCCGACGGTCAAACCGAGGAAACGGTAAATCGCGCCGATCCATTCGGAGTCGCGGCGTGCAAGGTAATCATTAACAGTTACAAGCTGGCAGTTGCGTCCGGTCAAAGCATTCAGATAAAGCGGCATGGATGCAACGAGAGTTTTGCCTTCACCAGTTGCCATTTCGGCGATTTTACCGCGATGAAGAGCGATTGCCCCCATAATCTGAACATCAAACGGGATCATGTTCCATTCGATTTCATTTTCGCAGACCATTACCTTTTGACCGCATAATCTGCGGCATGCATTTTTGACTACAGCAAAAGCTTCGCACATGATATCATCGGTAGTTTCACCTGCAGCCAGACGCTGTTTAAATTCAACAGTTTTATTCTTCAACTCATCATCGCTCAATGATTGATAAGATATTTCAAGTTCATTGATGCGTCTGACAAGCGGCATTATTTTTTTTATGTCGCGTTTGGACTTGGTGCCGAACATTTTTTTCAAAAAATTTCCGAACATCTGAACAATCTCCTTTTATTTTAATTTCAGCAATAAATTTACCGCCGATTCTCAATTTCCAATATAAAACAATCCCGTCCCTGACAAAAGGGAACGGGATCTCATTTACAAATTAAATACCGATTAACCGCCGATCAGCGGAAAGTATCGGCACTTGAGGGAGCAATCCACAAATGAAAATCCACTTTTCTGCCGCCCATCTCCAATGTTACAAGCGTATTCAAACGGGTCAAAAGCAAAGCGTAAGGTATTTTGACCGAGCCGCCGGCTACATTGACGGAAACATTACTGTCGCCGAGAATATCCTCTGCATTTCTGACGGCTGCAACAAGTTCCAGCATACGGGTCAGTTTATCCCGCAGTCCGGCATCCAGACAATATGTTTTGTGACATTTGCTGCAAACCGCCTGAAAATCCTTGCGGATGACATCAGCAAGACTGAACTCAATCACATTTTTGCAATCGTCATCAAGACAATGGAAATCGACTTGCGCCTTGGCGCCGATCCCGGCTGCATCAGTTGCCATTATTTACCTCACAAGTTGAATCAGAGAGCGGTTACAGTATTGTAAAGAACAGATGCGTTGTCGGTGCTTTCCAGCAATTTTTCAATAACGCCGTCTTCGCGCATTTTGCGTGAAACGCTGCTCAAAAGCTGCAGATATGCATCGGGATTTTCATCAGGAGCGGCAAGAAAAACAACAACGCGTACAGGTTTGCCGTCCTGAGCGATATAATCTGCAATATCATTTTTGGAAACACCGATGAGAATTACAGGTGCAGGGATATCATTAACACGGATGTGCGGCAGAGCCAAACCTTTGCCGACAGCAGTTGTCATCATTTTTTCGCGTTTCCAGGTCAAACGGTAAATATTGTCGCGGTTCAACTTGGTCAACTCTGCTGCGCGGTCGATCAATTCATCCATAATATGCAATTTGTCTGTGCCTTCCAGAATCATAACGGAATCACGGGTGATGTAATTCAAAAAATCACAAGCCATTTTCATTCTCCTGTCGTATGTATAGTAAACTTTCTTATTATCTTCCATAAGTTAACTCATTTTTGCTATAATTCAACATGTTTTTTCAATTTTTTTGAAATTTTTTCGTTTTTTTTTATACATACACGGCTTCTGAACACAAAAAAGACGAGCTTTTTGCATTTTTCATTTGAACTTTCCCGAAAGTGTTGTATATTATTATTCCGTTATTTATATATTTATATGTAATCACAGATGAGAAACTCCGGAAATAACTCTCCGGTGCGGAACATCATTTGCAGAAAACATAAAAGAAGGTGGAAAAGTGAAAGAAATCAAAGTCGGAATTATTGGCTTCGGTACAGTAGGCGCCGGCGTCGCCGAAAATCTGTTGAACAACTGCAATGTCATCTCTGCCAGAACATCCACAAGCGTCAAGCTTCACAAAATCGCCGATCTGGATATCACCAGCGACAGAGGAATCACCATCCCCGACGGGGTCCTCACAACCGATGCAAACGAAGTTATCAATGAATGCGATATTGTCGTCGAACTCGTCGGCGGTACAACCATCGCAAAAAAATTCATCCTTCAGGCCCTCAACAACAAAAAACATGTCGTTACCGCCAATAAAGCTCTCCTGGCTCTGCACGGCAAAGAACTCTTCGATGCCGCCAAAGCCAACAATGTCGATATCTTCTTTGAAGCAAGTGTCGCCGGCGGCATTCCGATCATCAAAGCTCTCCGCGAAGGTCTGGTCAGCAACAAAATCAACAGCATTTACGGCATCATGAACGGTACATGCAATTACATTCTTACCCGCATGGAAAATGAAGGTGTTGATTTTGATTCTGTTCTCAAAGATGCTCAAAAACTCGGTTATGCTGAAGCTGAACCCAGCCTCGACATCGACGGTTTTGATACCGCTCACAAAACTGCCATCCTCAGCGCTCTTGCTTATGGCGAATGGTTCGGCCTTGATCACATGTTCGTTGACGGCATCCGCAATATCAGCCTTTTTGATATGGGCTGCGCCGCTGAACTCGGTTACAGAATCAAATTGCTCGCCATCATCAAAAACAAAAACGGCAATGTTGAAATGCGTGTACATCCCACTCTTGTCAAATCTGACGGCATGATTGGAAATATTTCCGATGTTTTCAACGGCGTTATGGTTGATGGTGATACCGTCGGCAATACTCTCTTTTACGGACGCGGTGCGGGCCGCAAAGCCACCGCCAGCGCAGTCGTCGCCGATATCGTCGATGTTGCCAAAAATATCGCCGCTGATTCAGTCGGCAGAACTCCCGCTTTTGTTGAAGGCAAACTCTTTGATAAAGTCATCCCCATGGATGAAATCGAATCTTGCTATTATCTCCGCATGATGGTTACCGACCGTCCCGGAGTCATGGCTCAGGTCAGCCGCGTTTTCGCTGACCGCAATATCAATATCGACAGCCTGGTTCAGCACGGTGAAGGCGAAGGCAACGGCGTTCCCCTTATCATCCTGACCGGAATGACCGTCGAAAAAGATATGACTGACGCTATTGCCAAACTTGAAAGCCTCGATTGCTCTCTTGATAAAATCCGTATGCTCCGTATCGAAAACATCTAAAATAAGGTATTAATATGGGACTCCATACTGTTGAAAAAATCGGCGGAACTTCAATGACCCGCTTCGGTGAACTGCTTGATAATGTCCTCATCGGCAGCCGCAAAGAAAATGAACTCTACAATCGTATCTTTATCGTCAGTGCTTACGGCGGCATCACCAATCTGCTGCTCGAAGATAAAAAGACCGGTGAACCCGGTATTTACGGCAAATTTGCTGAAGGCAGCGACGAATGGCTCACCAAACTCGAAGAAACACGCGCAAAAATGATCGAACTGAACCGTTCTTTTGAATCTCTCGGTTTGGATCAGGATGTGGCTGATAACTTCGTCAATGAACGCATCAACGGCGTCCGCGACTGCCTGCTCAATCTGATGGAACTCCGCACTTTCGGTCATTTCAAACCGTCTGATTACCTGCCCGCCAGCCGCGAATTTCTGAGTGCGATCGGCGAAGCTCACAGTGCATTCAACTCAGTCGAAATCCTCAAGAAAAAAGGCGTCAATGCCAAGTTTATTGACCTCTCCGGCTGGAAAGATCACGAAAGCCATTCCATCGAACAAATGGTTGAAAAACACCTTGCCGGACTGGATTTTGCAAGCTGCATGCCCATCGTTACCGGTTATGTCAAATGCGCTGAAGGCATCATGAACCGTTATGACCGCGGCTACAGCGAAATCACTTTCTGCAAAGTTGCTTCAGTTACCAAGGCAAAAGAAGGTATCATCCATAAGGAATTTCACCTTTCAACCGGCGATCCCAAACTTATGGGCGTTGACAAAGTACGCATTATCGGCAATACCAATTTTGATATCGCAGACCAGCTCGCAGATATGGCAATGGAGGCAATCCATCCCAAGGCTTCCAAAGAAATGGAAATCAACAATATTCCGATCCGTGTCAAAAACGCTTTTGATCCCGAAAATCCCGGTACACTTATCAGCGTTGATTATATCTCTCCGACTCCCAAAGTCGATATGATCTGCGGCCGCAAAGATATCGTTGCCATCGAAGTTTTCGATCCGGAAATGGTCGGCGCATGCGGTTATGACTTCCGTCTGCTCGCTGCATTCAATGCCAATAAAATCAGCTATATTGCCAAAAACACCAATGCCAATACCATTACGCATTATGTTTCTGACAAATCACGCAATCTTTCAAAATGCCTCGAAGACCTCGAAAAAGAGTTTCCCGGAGCATCTATCAAAATTTACAAAGTTGCCATTGTCGCCGTCATTGGCAGCAATATGAAGATCCCCGGCTTCCTCTCACGCGCTGCCGCTGCTCTCGCTCGCGAGGGTGTCAATATTTATGCGCTGGATCAGTGCATCCGTCAGGTCAATATGCAGTTCATCATTGACCGGGATGATTTTGAAAAAGCACAGATCGCACTTCACAGAGATTTGGTTGAAGGGGAAATCTGATCTTTGAAACTTTTTGATATTCAAAAGTATTTACGCAAAAATCCGCCGCAGGAAGGAAAAATTTTCCGTTCATGCGACGGATTTTTTACTTTTGCAGTTGTTGTTCCCATGCTGTATGAAAACAGCAATGCGGAAAAGTTCTTCGGCAATTTGTGTTCCGTACTAAAAAAATCATCAGAAAATATCATTATCATTGCAGTTGTGAATTGTGCTGAAAATTCTCCGCTGCATTTCAAAGAAGATAATCAGAAACTTCTTTCCCGATTGCTGCATAATGAATTTGCGATCCCGAATCTTGCTGTTATAGATTGCACTTCGCCGGGCAGATGTTTGAAAAACGGTGTCGGAGAGGCGCGTAAAAACGGAATGGATTATGCATTGACACTTTTTGATTGTGCTGATTTTGAAAACAGTATCATTGCTTCGCTTGATGCAGATACGGAGATTGAGGAAGATTATTTCAAAAAAATACGCGCAGGATTCATACAGTATCCCCAAACAGGTGTACTGACTTTTGATGTTCAACATATCATGGATGCGGAAAATCCCGCCGCAATTGCTCAATATGAATTATATTTGAAATCTTACCGCGACGGACTTGAATATGCCGGTTCTCCGTATGCATTTTATACCGTGGGGTCTGCATTTGCGACGCGTGCATCAAGTTATATTCAATCCGGCGGCATGCGCAAACTGAAAGCAGGCGAAGATTTTTATTTTCTCCAGTCTGCGGTCAAAAGTTCCAAAGTCAGCCATTATCCGCAAGTTACGGTGCATCCCTCTGCCCGCAATTCAGCGCGTGTTCCATTCGGAACCGGAACTGCATTGCAATCAATAACTGCAAATGAAAAAGATTTTACGCCTTTTCCACAGTATGCATTTGATGCATTGAAAAAAATTCTTGATGCAGCTGAAACAGAAAACCTGCGTGATCCGGAAACTTTTTTTGCCGCAATCCCACCTGAGCTTCATTCGTTTTTCATTGATGCAAATTTTGCCGCGGACTGGAAAAAAGTTATTGCCAACATGCCGACATCACAACTGCGCAATGCATTTGTTCTGCATTGGTTTGACGGTTTGAAAACTCTCCAGTTTCTGAAATTCGCTGCCGCACGCTGACAAGCAGGCAAAAAAACTTACGCCATAATGAATTTTTTGCTGCCGGATTTGCTGATGAGTTCGCGCAGAGCCCAAACAAGAGCATCCATGCGGTCGGGACTGAAATTGGAAACAGCCGGTGCATAAGAACACATTTCGTCTTCGAGCTGCTGAAACCGCCCGACATGATGAACTCTGTTCTGCTCATACAAGGCGGCAACAAGTTCGGCGCGGCGGATTTTTGAATCAAAAGCCCGTACCGGTTTAAACGGCACAAAAGGGTCAAGAGTACGCAGCAGCGATTCAATCAATTCACCTCCGTTATTGACTTCAGCAATGATCGTTGAAGCTTTGAATTCATAAAAAAGTTCAACGATTTTTCTGCACCATTCAAGCGGGGTTCCCTGCATGGAAAAATCACCGAGGACATAAAAATCTCCGTCATCTCCTGCCGCACAGATCACGATTCCGGTATAATCTGAAGATTTATTGCTGCTGACGGCAGGATCGACACCGATGATGGTTCTTACTGATTTTACTGTCATCTGCAATCTGCGGCTGCGGTCGATCATGGAACTTTTCCATAATGCACCATCGACATCTTCAACCCATTCACCGAGCAGAAAACGCTTTCTCTGCCGTTCTGAAAGATTCATTAAAGTTCTTTCAATGTAATTGTCCGGCAGATTTTTTCTGTTTCCGTCCGGATTCATGAGCATTGCCTCATACAGTTCCGGGTGCGGCACCGCATCGTGCGTTAAGGGGTCACAATGATTTATGAAAAGCTGATAAGTCCAATGCGATCTGCCGCACGGATTGCAGTCAAAATAGGCCTTGTTGGTCAAATCTGTTTTCTGCGCCAGGCGTGTCAATGCAGTATTGACCGATTCATACTGCAATTCAGAACACTCATTGAAATAGATCGTTGCAAATTCCCGTCCGAGAATGCGGTCGCTCCGGTCGCCGTTATCCAAACCGCCAAACCAGATTTCAGATTTGTTGCTGAAGCGGATAAATCCCTCTGAAACATCCTCTTTGAAACTTATTTCCGGAAATGCCAGATTCATAACTTTGTCAAAAGTATCCATTCTGACACTGCGCATGACCGAATTGCCGCGATAGCGCAGAATTATATGTCTGCTGCCGCCGACCCGTAAGGCCCGCACAATCAGCGCATACAACAGAATAAAAGTTTTGCCGCTCCGCGACCCTCCGTATAATAATATGTTCGGAGCATTGCCGCAGAGCAATTTCAATGCTTTTTGCTGATCTTCAGTTTTTGTCCACATGTATCCTCCTGTAATTCCGCCTTTTCAAAAAAGAAAAGTGTTTTAATCTTTATACACTATATACATGTCAACTCCGGCGGTAACTGCACTCATCAATGAAATATATTGTGCAGTTTCAGGATCTATGGAAAAAGAAAATTTTCTGAACATTGAAAATTATGCAATAAAAAAACAGCATCCTTAAATTATCAGATGCTGTAATAAAATAAAAGGGGTTGTTGCAAAAATGATTCTGCGGGAAAGACACCTTTTTGAAAAAAGGTTATCTTCCCCGCACCCCATCTTTCAAAAACTTTTAAGAGGAATTGCTTTTATCGTTCCCGATAAAAACAATTCCGAATTTTTTTTATTTCCTTAAAAATATATCCAATCCACTCTTTCTCAAACCGACCGTTTGAGAAAAGGGACAATTGACGTTGAAACCTTGTGAAATAAGTTATGATTTTCTCCAGTCATGACTTATTATAGTTCTTCTTTTCTGCTCAAAAAATAGAAAATGGCTGTTGCTCACCTTTTTTGAGGTTTTGCAACAGCCCCCAGAAAAATCAGTCTTCGATTTTGCGGACTCTGTCTTTGACAAAGGTGAAATACATTGCAGGAATAACATACAATGTAAGCAATGATGCAAAAACCAATCCGCCAACCACACCCATACCGCAACTGGCCCGCAATTCAGAACCAAGTCCTGTACCGAGCGCCATCGGCAGCATACCGGCAACAGATGCGATACTGGTCATCACGATCGGACGGAATTTTGATTCAGTCGCCATTACCATTGCCTTATGAGAGGAAATTCCCTGATCTGTGAAAGTTTTACATTCATCCATAATCAAAATGGCGTTATTAACCACAATACCGATCATCATAACACCGCCGAGCAGTCCCATCATAGACATTGACATACCTGTAAGGTACAATGTCAAATACATTCCGAGGAAGCCGAACGGCACGGTAAACATGATCAGGAACGGTCTGCTCCATGACTCCATAATCGCAGCAATCAGCAAGTAAGTAAGAACTGCCGCCAGCATAATGACCTGCAGAAATTCTTTGGCAGTATCATTCATCAACTCAACGCTGCCGCTCATGCGGACGCCATATCCGGGCGGCAGGGCTTCGCGCGCCATTTTGCCGATTTCAGCAGAAACAGTACCGAGAGCCATTCCCGGTGCGGTATTGGCATAAAGCCACATGGTACGGACTTTGTCGTAACGGTTGATGACAACAGGGCGGGAATCTTCTTTGATATCAGCGAGAGTTTCGGTACCGAGCGGTTTATCATTTTTGAGTGCGGGAGCTGACTGATAAAGCTGTTCTACACCGTATTCTTTCTTATTTTTCAAACGGATATCAAATGTTCTGTTGCCGGCGCGGAAATCGCCGACTTCAATACCGTCAAGAGTACCGAGCAGATATTGATAAAGTTCATCTGCGGACATTCCGAGGTTCTGCAAAACAGTACGGTTCGGACGGATATTGATATTCGGTTTACGCTCACGGCGGCTGGAGTCGAGGTCGCGTGTAATACCTTTAGCGGGCAGATTTTCCATGATTTTCTGTTCAGCCTCTTCCAGGACTTCAAGATCCGGACCGTTGATAACGCAACGGATTTCAGCACCGCTGCCGCCGAAAGTAGCAGGAATTGTCAGAGTAACACGGCAGCCGTCGAGATAAGCAAGTTCCTTACGCAAAAGCTCCTGCAGTTCCCAAATTGTTTCCTTGCGTTCCATTTTCTTTGTGATCTTGATAGTGATCTGACCGAGATAAACTGCCGCAGAAACCTGACCTGAACCGCCATTGGCAGTACCGACATTGACAGACATACCTCTGATAAAATCGTATTTATTCAGCCGTGAGACCGCTTCCTGAACCAGTTTTTCAGTAGTTTCAAGGTTATAATTTGAGGGGAACTCAAATTTGATACGAATTTCACCCTGATCGCAGAACGGCAGGAATGACAAACCGACTTTTGGAATAACGAAAACACAAAGCGCTGCACTGGCAATAATAATACTCAACAGCAGAGTTTTAGGATATTTTGCGGTCCATTCGATACTCTTATTGAATTTCTGACAGAGCCAGTCATAACCGATATCCCACGGACGGAAAAATTTATCCAGCAATGACATTTTCTTTTCTGTATTATTTTTGCGTTTGAGCATCAGGCAGGAAAGAATCGGAGTCAGAGTGAAACTTATAAACAACGAAACCAATGTCGCCGCAACCATAACTCCTGCAAACGGAATCATCATACTGCCGATACGGGTCGTCATCATCATCACCGGCACAAACACGACAACATTGGTCAATGCACTGGCGGAAACCGCAGCGATAACTTCACCGGTACCGTGTTCTGCGGCATCTTTGATTTTTTCGCCGCGGTCAACATGTCTGAAGATATTTTCAATAACAACGATCGAATTTGTAACCAGTACACCGACGGAACAGCCGAGAGAAAGCAGCGTCATGATATTGAATGAATAACCGAGATAATGCATCGCTGCAAAGGTAACGACAACAGAAATCGGCATTGAAATCATGACGATAAATGTAGATTTCGGCTCATGCAGAAAGAGGAACAGCAATACAGCCGTCAGAATAACACCGGTAATAATACTGCTCCAGGCATCATCAACAGAAGCCTGAATAAATTCACCGGAGTCATGGAACCAGACCAGTTCCATACCGCTTGGAAGCTCTCCGTTTCTCTTCAGCTGATTAAATTTGGCACGGATGCCGTTGATAACTTCAATCGCGTTGGCCTCACCTTTTTTAACGATATTAAAGCGTGCGGCAGGCTTGCCGTTAACGAAAGCCTTACTGCGGACTTCACGGCTCATAAGCTTGATTTCAGCGATATCGCGCAGGTAAACACGACGGTTTTCAATCTTGCCGATTTCCAGAGAACGCACCTCTTCAAAATCTTTGAAATCGCCGTCAAATGTAACATTTTTCTCATTTCTGTCCAGCTGAATACGGCCGAGAGGCTTACGGACATTATTTGATTTGAGTTTACTGACAATATCATTGACAGAAATATTCATCGCGGTAAGTTTTTCACGATCGAGCAGAATATGTATCTGCATCTCATTCGCACCATACACGCGGACTTCACCGACACCGGGAACTGATGAAAACTTATCAGCGATACTGTCATCAGCATAGTCATAAAGATCATCCTGAGTTCTGTCTCCGACCAGAAAAATATGCACAACCGAAGTTGCATTGGTATCGATTTTGCGGATAGTCGGCTCTTTGGCTCCGTCGGGCAAATCCTCACGGATACGGTTGAGAGCTTCACGGATATCAGTTGCGGCGACATCGACGTCGATACCCATATTGAACTCAAGATTGATATTGGCGGCATCTTCCATCGCCATACTTGTAACGTGTTTGATACCGTCGAGAGAAGAAACGGCATCTTCGATGCGTTTGATGATTTCGACTTCGATTTCGGTCGGACTTGCGCCCTGATATTCACAACGCACGAGAACGACCGGAATTTCCATATTGGGGAGCAGGTCGATACTTATTTTCGGATAAAAATAAGCCCCGATCATAATGAGAATGATAATAAAAGCCGTCATCGCAATCGGACGGCGGACTGCCCATCTGCTTAAAAACATCTCACTACCTCCCGTCAGTTATGGTTGATGACATGCAATTCAGAACCGGCATTGACAAAATTCTGACCGACGACCACAAATTCTTCTTTAAGAAGTTTATCGGCATTGAGGATTTCGCAATATTTTCCGTCAACGATACCGGGAGTGACCTCAAAACTTTTTGCGATATTATTTTCACCGAGGGCATAAACTATACGGCGGTTATTGGCGCGGAGCAGAATTGCATCAGCGGGAAGACCATATGCTTTTTTCGCCTCAAGAACGATATTGAGGTTGCAGAGAGTTCCGGAAACAAGACGCATACCGGCTGGAACTTTGGCCTTGATTTTAAAAGTACGGCTGGCAGAATCGACCGAGGGAGCGCGGTAAGTGATAACTCCGTCCCCGAGTTTTCTGTTTCCAAGATAAAATTCAACCGCTGTTTTGTCCGGAACGATATCGTAATAATAGACAGAACTGATATAGCAGACAACTTCAAGTTCATTGGGATTTTCAAGATGCAGAATTTTCTGACCGCCGGAAACATATTCATTTTCCTCAACAAAAGTATCAGTTATCACGCCGTCATAGGGAGCTCGCTGAATGGAGTCATCCAGATTTTTGCGGGCGATAACGAGATTACTTTCTGCCTGTTTGAGCTGGGCCTCTGCATTTGAAATTGAAGCATTTGCTTTCTGAATATCGGTTTTAGCTTTTTTGTATTCAGTTTCAACGGCATCAAAATCTGAACGGCTGATCGCCCCTGATTTCAAAAGACGCTGGGCGCGGTTGTAATCAAGAACTGCCTTGTGTTCAGAGAGGATTTCACTTTCCTTTGCAGCATGTGCCACTTCAAGTTCAGCTTTTTTCACCTTGATTTCATCTTCGCGCATAGTAACCTGATTTTTAAGCACCTGGCGGTCGATACCGAATAGGACATCACCTTTTTTGATCACATCACCGCTGCTGACCTTCAGTATTTCGACGGTGCCGCTGATTTTAGCAGAAATCATAGCATTATATACCGGCTCGACAGTACCCTGAACAGGTATCTGCCGTTTAAAAATACGCTGTTGGAGCTGTTGGACAGAAACACGGACGGCGCGTGATTCAACTTTTTTTTCCTTCTTTTTGCTGCAGCCGCAAACCAACAATGACGAACTCAAAACTGCCGCGACCAGAAAACTTCCTTTAAACACATTATTGTACATAATTGCTCCTTGTTTTTATGTAAAAAAATAAATCTTTTTTGAAAAAACGAAAAAATATAAAAAAAATTGCACAAAAAAACGTAGTTTTTACTGATTTTTCATGCAAAAAAACGGATTTTCCCACTGCAATGAAAAAATCCGTTATAACTCTTATTTCTGAGAAACATTTTTAAGCAGCAGCAGCGGAAACTTCCACTTGTAAAGCATATAAGAAACTCCTCTTACACGAACCTCTTTGCTGCAATCAATTTTTTTGACCGGAATAACACCGGCGACATGATAATGACGGCCGTCATTTGCACGCAAAATATAAGTTTTACCATATTTTTTTGAAGTTGTTTCACGCAGGATACCGATTGTATCGACATTTCTCTCCGTCCCCTTGACATAAATATCTTTGAGAGCCTCAAGATCAGCCTCGCGGAAAGAAATCACATCATCTTTGGTAACTTCAACTTTTTTCTCCGGAGCAGGAACTGCTGCCGGTACAGCCGGAGTTTTCACCGGTTCAGCAAATTTGAGATAAGCAGTTGCCACATAACAGCGGATATCAACTGCCGGTACAGCAATACGGCTCCATGAATTTTTATCTTCAAGCACAGTTACCGGAGTTCCGGCAGGCAAAATACCAAGACTCTGAAAATTAACTCCTGATCCTGCACGCAGATTGCCATTAGTTTTGAGCTTGCCGTCGGCAATGAGAGGGGAGGAAACATAAAGAGATGACTTTTCCGGAGGACGGATAGCTGTCCACTCCGCGCCTTTTTCAAGTACAACGACTTCATCACCGCGCTTGAGCTGGATAAGCGCATCCGATTTGGAAGAGGGCTTGACCCGGACATTCAAAACACTCGCAGTAACAGATGCTTTCTGCACATCAGCAAAAATAGAAAACGCAGACAAAACAGCGGCAAAAACAAATAAACTTTTCATACTCAACTCCTTATGAATATCAAATAAATATTTTACAACTACTTATTATACCACAAAAGCATATTTTTTTCAAGTTTTTTCCGCATTTTTTCTTCAAAAGCAAAAGCATTGAAAACACAAAAAATTTTACATTATGTTCAAAAAAAAACACTCTCTGAAATCCAGACAGGAAAACAGAGAGTGAATTTTTCAACGACAGCGATTATTTGACGATTTCGCGGTAAGCGTCCCATTTGGGATCATTTGCAAATGCGGAATAGCAATAATCTTTCATAGTCAATTTAGCAGCGGCTTCTTCGTCAAGGATGACAACACAATCAGGATGCAGCTGAATAGCTGAACCGGAAACCATGGAAGTCATCGGACCTTCAAGAGCCTTGGAAATGATATCAGCTTTGCGTGCGCCGGTAACGAGCATAAGAAGTTTTTTAGCATCCAGAACAGTACCAACCCCCATGGTCAGAGCGCGGTTAGGCATCTTTTCGCCTTTGGCTTCATCAAAATAAGGACCGTTCTGAGCCATGGTAACAGGAGTCAGATTGACGGCGCGGGTGCGGCTTGACCAATCGGAGAAAGGTTCGTTGAAACCGATATGACCGGAAAGACCGATACCGAGCAGCTGCAGATCGACGCCGCCGGCTTCTTCCATCATTTCTTCATAACGGGCGCATTCAGCTTCGAGATCTTCAGCAACGCCGTTTTCCAGATGAGTATTGCGTTTGTCGATATTGATGCGGTCAAAGAAATGATAATTCATGTAGTAACGGTATGAATTGTGATCCTCTGCGGGCAAACCGACATATTCATCCAGATTGAAAGTCTTGCAGAGAGAGAAATCGAGATTCATTTCAGCAAGTTTGTGATAAAGATTTTCCATCGTTGCGCCGGTGGCAAGACCGAGAGTCAGGTTAGGTTTTGCCTTGAGTTCATCAGCGATAATTGCTGCTGCCAGTTTTTCTGCTGTTTCTGCATTTTTGCAAATAACAATGTCCATTTTTTACTCCTTTTGTTAAATGGTTGTTATGTAAATTGTTGAGTTTTCTTCTCCCCCGACACCCCTCATCATTTTCAAAAAACTCTTATGTTAAATACGCTTTTTTTTAGTTCGTAAAATTCAAAAGCGTATTTTACTTTTGTTTTACTGCACCGTCCAATTTATAATGCTTTCTGATTTTTGCGTCAGCAAAAAACTGAAAGCAAATACTGAAAGGTTTGGCAAAAGAAAGGGAGGTGCAGGAGGGGAAGAAAAGAACCTTTCCTCAAAAGGTTTTTTCTTCCCTTCCTGCATTTTTCATCCCTGAATTTCTCCTTACGCTTTTTTCAAATTTTTGAAGTACTCGATAGTGGCATCCATTCCTTCATTAAAGTCATATTTATGAACGAATCCGGTACTTTTGAGTTTATCAATTGAAGCCATGGAGTGTTTGACATCTCCGGGGCGTTCCGGCAGATAAACGACTTTGGAAGTGGAATTAACTTTGTCTTTGATGCGTTTTACGAGGTCATTGATAGTAATTTTGCCGCCGTATGCGATATTGTAAACACCGGTAAAATCATGTGTAGCAATGAAAATATTGGCTTCAACAATGTCTTTGACATAGATAAAATCACGGGTCTGCTCGCCATCACCGAAAATTGTAATATCTTCTCCGGCAACAGCTTTTGCAGTAAAAATCGGAATAGCCGCCGCGTATGCACTTTTCGGGTCCTGACGGGGGCCGAAAACATTGAAATAACGCAGACAGGCAGTCTGCAAACGCCCGGTCTGGGTAAACATATTGCAATAATATTCACCGTCAAGCTTGGTGATCGCATAAGGACTTTTAGGTTCCGGGATCATGATTTCCCGTTTTGGCATTTCAGGATTATCGCCATAAATTGCCGCGCTTGTTGAGAAACAGAGTTTTTTAACTTTTGCATCAGCGGCTTCCTCAAGGACGTTGATCATACCGGTATTATTTATTTTGATACATTCGGCAATTTTGAACATTGATTCAGGAACGCTGATCATCGCTGCGAGATGAAAAACATAATCCACCCCCTGCATTGCTTCACGCACTGCTGCTCGGTCGCAAATATCTCCTTCAATAAATTTAACATCCAGACCATTCAGATTTTCCCGATGTCCGGAACGCAGATTGTCAAGCACTACAACTTCAGCTTTGCCCTGAAAATATTCAGCAATGTGACTGCCGATAAATCCGGCTCCGCCTGTAATCAGAACTTTCATAATAAAAACCTTTCTGTAAGTTATTGAGTTTTTGTCAGGGGAGAAGAAAAAACCTTTTAAGGAAAGGTTCTTTTCTTCTCCTCCGACACCCCCTCATCATTTTCCAAACCTTTTTATATACGCTTTCATTTTTTTGCTTTGCAAAAATCTGCAAGCGATAATATCAGTATAACCCAATACTCTTTTCTTTTTTGAAAAGGCAGGGTTTCCGCCACTGAAATCATCATCACAAACCTTTAGCGACTTCCTGAACCTTGAACTTCATAGCATCCATCTGCTCTTCGATTGATTCGACGAGCTTGAACTGTGTATGACAACGGTCAAGGTTGTGGTTGTTGCGATGAGTTTTGAAGTAAACATCTCCATCAAGATAATCTGTCAGGAAACGGATGCCGATTTCCATAGTGATTAATTTACCGGCAAACGGCAGAAATTCAAGTTCAGTTTCATTCAAAAATCCGTTTCCGCCGACAAGATAGCCGCGGAGCAGAGCTTCAAACATCTCAAAACGCATGGTAACTTTGCTCAAATCAACTTCATCTTCAAGCGCAGGACTGGTTCCGGTACGGATCATATCTCCAAAGTCATAATGAGCGAGTCCCGGCATAACAGTATCAAGGTCGATAACGCAAATCCCCTCACCCGAAAAATCATCAATGAGAACATTATTGAGCTTGGTATCATTATGGGTGATGCGTTCAGGGATAAGACCTTTGGCATGCAGATCAAGCAAAACTCCGCAATCGTCACGGCGGGACATGACAAAATCGATTTCACGGCTGACATTCTTTACGCGATCGCATTTATCAAGCTTGATACTGGCTTCGAGATTGGCGAGGCGTTTGGGGGTATTGTGAAAATCTGCAATAGTTTCAAAAAGTCTTCCGCCCGGAATATCGACCAATGCGCCCTGAAACTTGCCGAAAGCACGGGCAGCTTCATAAGCCTGTTTCGCATTCTCAAGCACGTCATAGGTGCGCGCATTTTCAACAAAAAGATAACAGCGCCAGAAAGTGCCGTCGGGAGCAGCATAACAGCTCTGACCGTCAAGAGTTCTGACAACCCGCAAAGTTGTGCGGCTGTCTGTACTTTTACCAGCGAGATGAGAAGTTACGCGCTCAACATTTTCCATGAGCTTGACAGGATTTTTAAAGACATTGTGATTGATGCGCTGAATAGTATAATGCGCCACAGTTCCGGCCTGATTGAATGCGGCCTGATAGGTATCATTGATATGTCCGGTACCGAAAGGAACAGCAATTATAAAATCACCGTAAATTGCAAAATGCGAACTTATTTCTTTCAAATCGTATTTCATAAACACCTCTTATGGGAAAAGTTTTTCCGGATATACGCCATTTTCGATAAGTTTTTTCAGATTTTTCTGAACTTCAGGTTTATCTTCCTGATATGTAATGCCAAACCATGCAGATTCAGAGATCAGAACTTTTGCAGTACATTTGCCAGCCTTGACCAGAGTATCAACAACAGCCGGAATGTAAAATTCACTTTTGAGTTCAGTACCTTTTTCCTTGAGAAATTCAACAAAAAGTTCTTCCAGATGATCAAAAAGTGAATCCTGAAAACCCCACATATTCATAGAAACGACAGTATCCGCAGGAAATTCAACCTTTTCGCCATTATCCAGACAACTGATATATTTTCCGTTTTCTTTTATTATTTTGGTGTGTTCGACGACATTGGAGAGATTTCCGTCAGCATCAATATCGCAGATACCGCGTGAAACAGAACCATTTTCTGAAACAGTATTTTTCATCAGAAATCCGCACATGGCAAATTCATTTCCTGCTCCGGCAGAAAGAAATTCTCCGAGTTTTGCATATCCGTCCTGACCGTAAAAATCATCGGCATTGATAAGAACGAACGGACCTTTCACCACATTTCTTGCGGCATAAACGGCATGACCGGTCCCCCACGGTTTCACTCTGCCTTCGGGAACAGAAAATCCTTGCGGCAGGTCATCAAGAGATTGAAATGCATATTCGACCGGAATGAATTTTTCATATTTGCTGCCGATCTGATTTTTGAAAACTTCCTCAATATCACGGCGGATAATAAAGACAACTTTGCTGAAATTTGCACGGATGGCATCAAAAATGGAATAATCCATCAAAGTTTCACCATTCGGTCCCATCGGATCGAGCTGTTTCAAGCCGCCGTAACGGCTCCCCATTCCTGCGGCGAGCAGAACAAGTGCTGGTTTCATAATTTTCCTTTCAAGTTATATTTATATAAATTTTCAAGTTGATTCACGGATAATAAGGTCGCAGCGGACAACTTCATTCGGGATTTTTGCTTTTCCGGCGAACTGAGCCTCAAGCATTTCTCCGGCACTGACACCGAGCTGACGCAGATGCAGAGAAACAGTTGAAATCGACGGCATATAATTTTTAGCAATGGCAATATCATCAAAACCGATAACACCGATATCGGACGGAACTTTCAGGCCGAGTTCAGCGGCACGCTTGATAAAACCGATAGCAATAATATCATTTGCACACAAAATACAATCCACTTCCCTGTGGCGGTGAAAAATTTCCTCCGCCGCCTGAAATCCATACTTGAATCCGGCTCCGCCACGAATCTCAAAAATTTTATCATCGGCCACACCGAATCCGGCGGCAAAACCATGTTTTTTGGGGCGGTCAAGATGTCCGGAAATATAAGCAGGATTTTTTCTCCCTGTCTCACGGAAATAACGCCCTGCGAGCATAGCTCCGTATTCATTGTCATAATCGACTGTATTGGTGGAATTCGGGGTGCTTTTGCCGATCACGACATAAGGAAGACGCATTTTTTTCACCAGAGAAATCAAACTTGTGGCCCCGGCTGTACCGCTGATAATGATCGCCCCGGACACTCTGCCGTCGAGGATCTGCTCTCTGGCATTATCCAGCAGACGCTCATCATGTTCATCAAAAGGCGTAACCTTGAACAAGCGGTCATGATTCAATGTACGGTTGATTCCAAGCACGATTTCCGAAATAAAATAATCCGGTTCATCAGTATATAATTCGGGATAAAAAAAGGCAATGCTGCCGCCATATTTTGAACCGAGATTTTTCGCATGAAAACTGGCATGATATCCCATTTTTTCCGCTGCTTCAAGCACTTTTTTGCGGGTTTCAGAGCTTATGCGCCCGGCACCGCCGAAAGCACGCGAAACGGTTGCAGCGGAAACTCCGATTGACTCGGCAAAACTTTTGATATCAATTCGTCCGGACATATTTTTCCTCTGTTTTGTGAAAACGGTTTCTCATTTTTTCACCTATTAAAATAATACTCTAAACGCCAAATGCAAATATTTTTTTATTTTTTTTGCGAAAATGTTTTCTCATCAGTTGAAAATACGCAAAAAAGGTTTATCTTATAAGCAAAATACAAAAACCATATTATTTCCAAGGAGAAAAAAATGATAAAAGTCACACCGAAAATCACTCCCGAACTCGATCCCGGGTATATCCCCGCTGTTCTCTGGAACCGCGAATTCAAAAAACAACTCGCAGCTTCCGGCAAGGCAATCCCCGCTGTTTTTGCCCTCAAACGCCCCAATGAAACTGTTTCAGTTTTCAAAACTGAAATCTTCCCGCACTGCGGAGATTACAAAGCTCTCAATTTGAAATATGCCGAACGCATTATCAAGTTCCTCCTCTGGATGAAGGGCGGTTATGAAGTTGTCATCGCCAATGCCCCCGAACTTGCCGCCGATCTCGCAAAAATCTATTCCCCCGACGGCGCACGCAAATTTGATTACGACATCATGGGCGAAACCATTTACGGCAAGACATTCAAAATCACTCCCGTAACTCTGGCTGAAGCTCCTGCTGAAAATGAAATCCAGGTTCAACTCGGCGGACACCTTGACGGCTGCCGTATCGGTTTCGACCTCGGCGGCTCCGACCGCAAATGCGCCGCAGTCATTGACGGCAAAGTCGTTCACACCGAAGAAGTTGTATGGGATCCATATTTCCAGAAAGATCCGGAATATCACAAGCAGGGAATCCGCGATTCTCTCCGCCGCGCCGCAGAAAAACTCCCGCGTGTCGATGCCATAGGCGGCAGTGCAGCCGGTGTTTATGTTGACAATCATCCCAGACTTGCATCACTTTTCCGCGGTATTTCCAAAGATGATTTTGTCAAACACATCGTTCCGATTTTTGACGAAATCCAGAAAGAATACAATGTCCCCATGGTCGTTGCCAATGACGGTGAAGTTACCGCTCTCGCCGGCGCAATGAGCATGGAATCAAACGGCGTTCTCGGTCTGTCAATGGGAACAAGTCAGGCTATCGGATATGTCAATCTGAACGGCAATATCACCGACTGGCTCAATGAACTCGCATTTGCCCCCGTTGACTACCGCGATGATGCCCCCGCAGATGAATGGTCAGGCGACGTCGGCTGCGGCGCACAATACTTCTCTCAACAGGCCGTCGCCCGGCTCGCACCGGCAGCAGGACTTGAATATCCGTCCGATATGCCCTTCCCCAAACGCCTCGAAGCGGTTCAGGCACTTATGGCTGACGGCGATGAACGCGCAGCAAAAATCTACCGCACCATCGGGACATGTTTCGGTTATGCCATTGCCCATTACGCAGATTTCTATGAGATAAAGAATCTCCTGATCCTCGGCCGCGTAAGCTCCGGCAAAGGCGGTGAAATCATCATTGAAGAAGCAAAAAAAGTCCTCAACACAGAATTCCCCGAACTTGCTTCCAGCATTACTTTCCGTATTCCCGACGAAAAATTCAAACGCCACGGTCAGGCCGTTATCGCCGCCAGTCTGCCAGCTATCAAATAAGGAAATTTCAATATGTCGATTCTTTTTAAAAACTGCTATCTCGTAACTCCCGGCTTTGAACACGAAGATATGTCCGTCCTCGTTGCTGACGGCAAAATCAAACAGATTTTTGCTCCCGGCGACAATCTCCCTGATGCAGATACGGTCAAAGAATGCAATAATGCCATGCTCATGCCCGGTTTTGTCGATGTCCATTGCCACGGCAGAAGCGGTTTTGACTTCTGCGATGCATCTGTCGAAGCAATCACCGCCATCGCCCAGAACAAACTTGCCGAAGGCGTCACAACTCTGCTTCCGACCACACTCACTGTCAGCGAAGAACAGCTCGCAGGCGCGCTCCAAAGTGCTGCCGACTATATCAACAGCCCTGTAAGTATTCACGGCTGCAAAATCCCCGGAGTACATCTTGAGGGTCCATATATCAATACAAAACTCATCGGCGCACAGAATCCGGCTTTTGTCCGTCTGCCGGACATTGAGGAAGTAAAACGGCTCAATGCAATTTTTCCGGTCAAAAAAGTTTCCTATGCACCGGAAGTCGAAGGCGGTGCTGAATTCGCATCTGAACTTCTCGCCATGGGCATCACCCCTTCGGCGGTCCACACCAACGCAACTCATGCAGAATTCAAAAATGCTTATCTGCACGGAATGCGCAACTTGAGCCATTTCTGCAATCAGATGACTCCATTGCATCACCGCGATATCGGCATGGTCGGTGCAGGATTGCTCCACGAAGATGTTTATATCGAATTCATCTGCGACAAACTCCACATCTGCCCGGACATGATTGAACTGGTCTTCACTCTCAAAAATACTGAATACATCCAGCTTATATCCGATGCAATGCGCGCCTCCGGAATGCCTGACGGAGAGTATGATCTCGGCGGTATGCAGACTTTTGTCAAAGCCGGTGCTGCCCGTCTTGAAAACGGCGCATTGGCAGGTTCAACTCTGCAAATCTGCGATGCTCTGAAAAATGTTTATGATGTTACCATGCTTGACCTCGCGGAATTGATCAAAACGACATCTTACAATCAGTCAAGAGCATTGAATCTCGGCAATATCGGCAAAATCGAACCCGGATACTGTGCAGATATTGTCCTGCTTGATGAAAGTTTCAAGGTCCTTGAAACTTATGTTGACGGTGAACTCCGTTACTGCATTTAAAATGCCTGAAAAAATCCAATCCGGGCAGCGAACAATCTGAAACGGAGTTTTTACATGAACAAAAAAAACATCGAAACATTTGCCGCCACCCCCCAGATCGAACAAAAAGACTGGGGGTTTATCGACGACATAAAATCACCGCTTGAATACCATTTTCAGGAAGGACGCGGCTGTGATCCGAAGGGAAACCGCGGCTGTATGCAAATTGGTTTTACATTATATTTTGAAACTTCAAAAGAAGTTCCGCAAACCGCGCTCAAATCTCTGCGCCGTGTCATGAAAGCAAAAAATATTGCAGAAAAAGAAAACTCTTATCCAATTGTTTTTGTTGATGAGGCAAACTTTGAACATGAAGAATTTGAGATAGAATGCACTCCGAAGAAAACTCTTATCCGCGCCAATGATGCGGATGGATTCCGCCGTGCGGTATATTTTCTCGAAGATCAGATCCGCTCTGCCGAAGGCAAAGCCGTCATGCCCGGAGCATGGCACAGGAAACCGTTTGTAAAACACCGTATTTCACGCTGTTTTTTCGGTCCGACATACCGTCCGCCATTTTTCATTGATGAGCTGACAAATGACATTGATTACTACCCTGAAGAATATCTGAACAAACTCGCTCATGAGGGTGTCAACGGGCTTTGGCTGACAATTTATCTCCGCGATTACCCGACTTCTGTAATGCCGGATCATGGCAAAGATGCCGCCAAACGCTACGCCAAACTTAACAAAGTTGTACAGAAATGTCTTGCTTACGGCATCCGCATATATCTCTTTATGAGCGAACCGAAACTCTGGGGCAAAGAAGATTTCACCCTGCCCGAATCAGATGCCTCGCTGCATCCGGAACTTATCGGATTTCACATCCGCCATTGGGGATTTTTCTGTACCTCAACTGAAGCAGGCAAGCAATATTTCCGCGATACAGTCGGCGATATTTTCAAAAATGTTGCCGGTCTCGGCGGCATTATCAACATCATGTACGGAGAAGACAACGGAAGCTGTGCCTCATCCAATCAGATTTTCGGCGGAACTCCGGAAAATCAGCACTGCCCTCTCTGCAGCAAAAGAGATACTGCGGAAATTTATGCCGAAATCGCACAAATCATCAGCGATACAATGCATAAATACAATCCTGATGCAGAATATATCGGCTGGTTTTATGCGCCCGGTCAGCGCGACGGTTCAAAACAGGGTGAGCGTTTATGCGATTTTGCAGCCAAGTTCCCAAAAGACTGCACTTTCATGCTCAATTTTGAATCCGGCGGCAAAACCCGTCAGCTCGGCAAGGACCGAACCGTGCAGGATTATTCTCTGGCATTTGTCGGACCGTCTGAAACTTTCAAACGGAGTGCAAATCTCGCACCGAAATCAGGAGCAAAACTTCAAGTCGGCTGTTCCCACGAAGATGCGGCAGTTCCATATATTCCTGTTCCGGAAAACCTTTATGACAAATACAGTTTCATGGCCAAAAACAATGTTACTGCGGCAATGCAATGCTGGTATTTCGGCAATTATCCCGGCTTGATGAACAAAGCCGCCGGAGAATTGTCATTTCTGCCGTTTACAGAAAACGGATTGGCATTTCTCGAAGCCCTCGCCCGTCCGGACTGGCGGCAGGATGCACCCGAAGTCGCTGCTGCATGGCACGAATTTTCCATGGCTTACCGCAAATTCCCCGGCAACATCTGTTTTGAATGGTACGGCCCGTTGCACAATTCCATTGCATGGCCGCTGCACCTGATCCCGGTCAATGAACCGATTGCTCCGAGCTGGATACTGCACCAGTTTCCGGAAGTTTCCGGCGACCGCATAGGTGAAACCTTGGGATACAACCACACTCTCACAGAAGCGTTGACTCTGTGTCAGGAGATGAATGAACTCTGGCAGAAAGGATTGAAACGGCTTGAAGCTCTGAAAGAATTTTATCAGAACGATCCTCCACGCCTCGCTGAAATATCATTGGCAGGTGCTGTCGGACTGCAAATAAAAAGCACCTGCAACCTGCTTGAATTCTATCAGTTGCGCGAAGATATGCTTTTTAATAAAAACAATAATCTCCGCCGCATGGAGGAGATCGTGCGCGATGAAATCTCAAATTCAACTCAAATGATTGCTCTCTGCGAAAAAGATAAACGCCTCGGCTATCACTCTGAAGCCGAAGGATACCTCTTTTATCCGGCAAAACTCAAAGCCCGCATTGCTCTCCTCAATGAGCTGCTTGAAATCGATTTCAAAAATTTCGACATCAATGATCCGGCATGGGATGAATACACCGGACGCACACCGAAAGGCAAAATTGCACACTTCGGCGAATTGTATCAAATGGAGGAAAATGTTTCATGGATATGCAACCGCGACGGAAATAAACTCCACTTCACGATCAACAATATCGACAAATGCGACTGCACATTTTTCCTTGAAATCAACCGCAATCATCCGCCGTTCTCTATTTTTCACAGCAAAGACGGAAATTTCAGCTACATGAGTTC
This sequence comes from Victivallaceae bacterium, assembly GCA_045538635.1. Lineage (GTDB taxonomy): Bacteria > Verrucomicrobiota > Lentisphaeria > Victivallales > Victivallaceae > RGIG5270. The sequence continues at coordinate 41,696 of JAZSRU010000125.1, read as the reverse complement.
AATGTATCCGTTTGTCCCACAATGGGATATCAAAAAAGAAAACGGCAGCATGAGCTTTACCATCGACCTTGATGATTTCAAAGATTTCATCCATCCCGGCACGCCGCTCCGGATGAATATTTTCGGCGAAAACTTCGCATGGGTCAAGCACGAACCTCTGCCGTCAAGACTGCTGTTCGGTTCGCTGAATTACAATTCCGCCTCATGGCTGATTTGACAAATTCTGTTTTCAATCAATGCATACGGTTCACTTTGGAGCCGTATGCATTTTTATTATAATAAGTTTTTTGTATTTTTTGCAGACACTTTTCTTGTATTTTACCGAAAAAGATATATATTACTCACTGTATCAGTATATTATGAAGGAACTGCACAGGAAGCGTGGAGTCGGGTCGTCGACGCATTTTGGCACGCCGTCAAGCTGCGCTGACGCGATTCCGCATCAAATCCGGCAGTGATTCATACATGTTTAACCGCCAAAATGAAAGGGAATCTATTATGGCAGAACAAAAAGTAACTTTTAATGTCGCTCCCAACGACAGCCGCACCATCGAAATCTCCAGCGGCAAAATCGCAAAACTCGCCAACGGCTCATGCGTAGTCCGCCTCGGCGATACAGTCGTCATGGTCGCAGCCTGCTCTGGAGATGCAAAACCCGGTCAGGACTTCTTCCCCCTGCAGGTCGATTACCGTGAAAAATACAGCGCAGCCGGTAAATTCCCCGGCGGATATATCAAACGCGAAGGCCGTCCCACTGACAAAGAAATCCTCACATGCCGCGTTACCGACCGTCCTCTGCGTCCCCTCTTCCCCGAAGGCTTTTTCGATGAAGTTCAGGTCTGCGCTCTGCTGCTCGCTTCTGACGGCGTAAATGAACCCGACGTTCTCTCAATCCTCGGCGCTTCAACCGCTCTCGTTCTCTCCGATCTCCCCTTCCAGGGCCCCATCGGTGCTGTCCGCGTCGGCAAAATTGACGGCAAACTCGTTGTCAACCCCACCGTTGAAGAAATGCAGAAAAGCACTATCGATCTCATCTATGCCGGTCTCCCCGACAAAGTCATCATGATCGAAGGTGAAGCTCATATGTGCTCCGAAGCCGAACTCGGCGAAGCAATGTACCTTGCAAATGAATGTGTCAAACTCCAGTGCGAAGCTCAGAACGAACTCGCCCGCTTGATGAATGTCGTCAAAAAGACTCCCAAACTGCATGTCATTGATGACAAACTTACTCAGGCTCTGCAGGATTTCTGCGCTCCCACCATCGAAGAAGTTTGCACCATCCCCGGCAAAAATGACCGTATCAAAGCTATGAATGAGCAGCTTGAAGCTCTCCGTGAAGCTCTCCGTCCCCAATTCCCCGAAATGGATGACGAACTCTTCATGATGGATACCAATACTGCTTATGACAAATACATCCGTACCATCACCCGCAAACTCATCCTTGAGAAACATTACCGTCAGGACGGCCGCTCAATCACAGATATCCGTCCTTTGAGCGCAGAAGTCGGTGTTCTCCCCGTCGTTCACGGTTCAGCTCTCTTCTCCCGCGGCGAAACCCAGGCTCTCGTCGTTGCCACTCTCGGCAATGAAAAAGATGCTCAGGTCGCAGACAGCATCACTACCGGCGATGTCGTTCAGGAAAAACGCTTCTATCTCCACTACAACTTCCCCAACTACTCCGTCGGTGAAGTCGGCCGCATCGCCGGCCCCGGACGCCGCGAAATCGGCCACGGCGACCTCGCAGAACGCTCTGTTTCCAAAGTCGTTCCCAAGGATTTCCCCTATGTCGTCCGCTGTGTTTCTGAAATCATGGCTTCCAACGGTTCAACCTCCATGGCTTCCGTTTGCGGCGCAACTCTCGCATTGATGGATGCAGGTGTTCCGATCACCGCTCCCGTCGCAGGTATCTCCTGCGGTCTTGTTACCAGCGAAGACGGCAAAGACAGCATCCTTCTTACCGATATCCTCGGTGCAGAAGACCACTTCGGCGATATGGACTTCAAAGTCTGCGGTACCCGCGACGGTATCACCGGCTTCCAGCTCGACCTCAAGCTCCCCGGTATTCCGATCGATCTGCTCTGTCAGGCAATGGAACGCAACAAAGAAGCCCGCTTCAAAATCCTCGATGTCATCGAAGCATGCATTCCCGCTCCCCGCGCTGAAATCAGCCCCAATGCCCCCCAGATCGCTGAACTCACCATCAATCCCGATAAAATCGGCGCTCTCATCGGTCCCGGCGGCAAAAACATCCGCGCAATCACCGATGAAACCGGTGCAACCATTGATGTTACTGATGACGGCAAAGTCAAAATCATGGCAAAGGACAAAGCTCACATCGACGAAGCTAAAGAACGCGTCCTGAGCTGCACAGCTGAAGCTGAAGTCGGCAAAATCTATCGCGGCAAAGTTGTTTCCGTCCGCGATTTCGGCGCATTCGTCGAAATTCTCCCCGGCATGGAAGGCTTGCTCCATATCTCCGAACTCGCTGACTACCGCGTCGGCGCAGTCACCGATATCTGCAACGAAGGCGATACCGTTACTGTCAAAGTCATCGATATTGACAACTCCGGCAAAATCCGCCTCAGCCGCAAAGCTGCTCTTAAAGAACTTTAAGGATTAAAAGAAAGCAAGATAAAGAAAAAAAGATTTTTTCTCTCTCGCCCGAATACTATAAGCTCTGTCATAAACGACAGAGCTTTTTTTATTAAACAAATGTTATAAGTTTGACGAGCGCGTGACAGGAGCGTTTCACGAACGAAAGCGAAGTGAGCGATGGCAAGTATTTGCCAAGAAAGTATAATGAGAAGCTTGAGAGAATTGAGATTTTTGAGAAAAAAATACATCTGCAGTGCAGTCACGGGCAAATTCTCAATTCTCCCAAAATTCTCAAAACTCCCACCTTGCCGCCTTGTCCCAACCGCACGCCTTACGGCTACTTACCCCGCCATAGCCTTTGGGCAAAACGGATGCCGTGTAACAGAATCAACTTGCGTGCGACCGGTAATAAGCATCTCGCCGGACGATCCGGAAAAATGAAAGTATCAGCGGAATAATCAGCAGACACAGCATACCGGAAATATAGAAAATACTGTTAAGTGACGAATAGGCAAACACCCATCCGCTGATAATTGATGAAGACATGATACCGATACCATTGGCGGTAGAGGAAAATCCGAAAACTGAACCGCGTTTTTTTCTGGGGGACGCTCCGGAAAGAACTTTCTGCAACAGCGGAGAAATTCCGCCTGCCGCCAGATAAAGTATCGTTCGCGCAATTGTAAATCCCGCAACATTATTAACATATCCCTGAAAAAACAATCCGATTGCAGATAATACAAAAATAGGAGCGATAAGCTTTCTTATCGGAACTCTGTCGCATAACCAGCCGTTTACGACACCGGATATGATGGCTCCGCCGCTGACGATTGCACTGACGATACCTGTCCAATATGCAGCAGTTGCTTTAGTCGTCATCTGTTCAACCTTCAACGCAATATAAGGAGTTTCAAATGAACGGATAAAACCTGTCAGAGTAAAAAGAATCATCATCAGCCATACCGCACGGGTGAATTTTGGAATCATACTTGAAAGACGCTTGCGGCGGACTGGCTTGATTTTCACCTTCAGCAATTCAGGATCATCTTTGGTGAATAAAACAAATATCCCCGCAACAAAATAGAGAATACCGCACATCCAAAACGCAAAAATATAATCAAATCGGGCAATAATCAATCCGCCAAGCACATATCCGAGCATAGCTCCGCCCCATACCGCTGTGGAAAATACTCCCAATGCAAACCCCTGACTTTTGTCAGGTGTAGTTCGGACCAGCATCAGCTGCGAAGCAGCAGTCGTTCCTGAACATGCCGCAGATAAAAAACGGATAACAATCATCCAGTTTGCAGAAACATATCCCATCAGCGGAAACAGAAAGCAGCCGATAAAAGTTCCACGCAGCAGCATGATCTTGACTCCGAAACGGTCGGAAAGTTTACCCCATATCGGCAGGAATATCGCATACGCCAGACTGCCGCACAAATTAAACATGGTAACATAAAATGCCAGTTCACCTTTTTCTGTTATGTTCAATCCGTTTTTAAAATACAAAGGCACAAACGGAGCCATCGCACTGAACCCGGACATGATAAGAATTTGCGATGCCCACAACATTACAAGATTTTGTTTCCAACTGACCTGCATTTCAATCACCAGTCTTTTAATAAATCATTCCATTTTCAAGATTATATATTTTGTCCGCACAACCGGCAACAATATCACTGTGAGTGATCATTATTACTGTGCAGTTATTTTCATCGCGCAATTCTTTGAAAAGTTCAAGAATGGACTCGCCGTTTTCCCTGTCGAGATTTCCGGTCGGTTCATCCGCCAGCAGAAGTTCAGGAGAATTTAAAAGTGCGCGTGCAATCGCGGCACGCTGCTGTTCGCCACCGGACATTTCGTTGGGATGATGCTTAAATCGTTCAGATAATCCGACACGGTTGAGCAACTCAACAGCTTTTGAACGGGCCCTGCTTTTGGACATTCCATTCAGCATCCCCGAAAGCATGACATTTTCCATGACATTGAGTTCGGGCAGAAGCTGGTAGGATTGGAAAACAAAACCGATTTTTTCCGCGCGAAAAAAACTGCTTTCACGACGGCTCATGGCAGAATATTTTCTGTCGCCGAAAATGATTTCCCCCGAAGTGGACTTTTCCAATGCGCCAAGCAGATTGAGAAGCGTTGTTTTACCGCTTCCGGATGCGCCGAGAATAGCGTTCCATGTATTTTTCTGTATTTCCAGATTGATATCTTTCAACACCGGAACGGAAGTTTTGCCCAAATCATAATTTTTGGCAACATTGATACACTTCAGAATAATATTTTTTTCATCATTCATAACGCAGAGCCTTTGCCGGATCGAGTTTTGCCGCCCTCAACGCAGGAATCACCGCACCGAGTGTGCAGAGCAATATCGCGGCAATACAAATAAGTATGACATCCGCAGGAATTATATGCGCGGGCAATCCGTCAAAATAATAAAATTCCTTCGGAAACAGATCCTGTCCTGTAACTTTTGAAGCAAAATCCAATATATCATTGCGGAAGTGCAGTACCAGAAATCCCAATACCGTACCGCAAAATGTTCCAATCAAACCAACAAACATCCCCTGATAAACAAATATTCTCATACACGCACCTCCGGTAGCTCCGAGTGCTTTCAAAATACCGATTTCTTTGGTCTTTTTATAAACCGAAGTTATCAATGTATTGGTAATGCTGAATGCGGCAACCAGAACAATGAAAATCAACAGAAAAAACATCATCCGCTTTTCAACTGCCAACACGCCGAGCAGAGCAGAATTGGTCTGCTGCCAGCTGTATGCCGCCATCATTTCTCCCTGCAAACTGCGATTGAGCGCATCCAGTTCACGCTGCATATCATAAGGATTTTTAAAATATCCGAAAACCGCAGTCGCCGCCCCTGCCCTCAATTCAAAAAGTTTTGCCGCATCATCTATCGGCAAAAATACCACGCTGCGGTCAAAATCTGATTTATTGAAAGAAAACAATGCTTTAACTGTAAATTCAGACGGCAGATAAACCGGATTATCCTCATTAAGTTCAACTTTGCCTGACTCCGAAATTTTCACCATATTGGTCAACTTACGGGGAGAATGCATAAAAACTTTATCCCCGGGGCTTATCCCCAGACGGCGCGCCATATCCGTACTGATTGCGATTTCACCCCGTCCGAGGTTGAAATCTCCGAGTTTCACAACATTTTTCAAATCCACAGCTTTGCTGATATCTTCGCTGTCAACACCCATCACAAAAATTGACGGTTCCAACCGTTTGCGGTATTGCAGCAAAGCTGGCGCATTGATAACAGGGAAAGCCCTGCCGCCAAGTTTTTCAATCATATCAACATATTTATATGGACGCAAAAATGCAGAATAAGCAGTACTTCTCACCTGCACATGTGCTTGAGTATCAAGTATTTTCTCTTTCATCAAATCTGTAAAGCCGGTCATTACTGCCAGCACGATCATCAAAACAGCAACACCGAGAGCAACTCCAATCACAGAAATTACAGTAATAACGCCGACCGCACTGCGTTCAGGTTTCAAATAGCGCAAGGCAAGAAAAAATTCAGCACGCTTCAACATTTTTCACTCCTCATAGAAATCAGTCAGTGCCTCAACGGTATATTTCGGAATTATCAACCGTCCGTCATTGTTAATAAAATAAGATTGATCCGCATTTTTTTCAATATCAATACTTGCGGGTTTTTCTGCCGGATAACCAACTGCAACAACCGCATAAATCTGCCGGTCATCCTCGAGTTCAAGCAGCTTTTTGACCTCTTCCTTGTCAAAACTGCCAAGCCAGCAACAGCCCAGTCCCAAGTCAAATGCCTGCAATTCCATACTCATTACCGCTGCTCCGACATCAAATTTGACATAAGATGCCATGCTTTCATGCGGTCCGTGGATCACTATAAAACAATCCGGTGCAGATTCTCCCCACACCGGAGTACGGCGTGGCTTGACCAATGCTGCCCAGAGAGTACCGTCAAAGATTTTTTTCAAAAGATTTTTTTCAGTAACAACCGCATAACGGATAACCTGTTTATTCATCGCACAGGAACTCAAACGGGCGGCATTCAAAAGAGCTGATATTTTCTCTTTTTCAACTTTTTTCTGTTCAAAAAGTCTGACAGTCCGTCTGTTTTCAAGAATTTCTGCAAAATCCATTTTTCCCCTCACGCTATTTTGTCGCCGGCAATTCCGGCAATACGCAGCATATCTGCAATAACCAGCGCGCACATAGCTTCAACCACCGGTACGATACGCGGGACCAGACACGGATCATGACGCCCATGAATTTCAATATCCACATCCTGATTGTCAATATTGACTGTCTGCTGAGCCTGCGAAATTGACGGAGTGGGTTTTACAGCACAGCGGATAATTACAGTATTGCCATTGGAAATACCGCCGGTTATGCCGCCGCCATGATTGGAAACAAAACCGTCATGGCGCATTGCATCATTATTTTCGCTGCCTCTTCGGCGGGCTGTCTCAAAGCCATCTCCGATTTCAACACCTTTTACTCCACCTATCGACATTACGGCTTTGGCAAGTTCTGCATCAAGTTTATCAAAACATGGATTACCCAAACCGGCAGGAACATTATCAATCCGGCACTCGACCACACCGCCGATACTGTCATGAGCTTCTGCAGCGTCAAGAATAGCTTTTATCATATTTTCACTCTGCGCTGGATCTGCAGCGCGGACGATATTCTGCTCAATAAAATCTGCATTGAAATCTTTTCCCTGCACATCACCTACCGCCTGAGCGAATGCGGTTACAGAAATACCGAAATGGTCAAGAAGTTTTTTAGCCACAGCTCCGGCAGCGACTCTGCCGACAGTTTCCCGGCCTGAACTTCTGCCGCCGCCGCGATAATCGCGTATCCCATACTTGACAAAATAGGTATAATCAGCATGACCGGGGCGGAAAACATCTTTTATATTGGAATAATCTTTTGAATGCTGATCCTGATTGCGGACAAGCAAAGCGATCGGAGTTCCGGTCGTTTTTCCCTCAAACACTCCTGAAAGGATTTCCACCTGATCCGCTTCATTGCGGGCAGTGGCAACTTTTGATTGTCCGGGGCGGCGGCGGTCAAGCTCTCTTTGAATATCTGCAGCATTGAGTTCGATTCCGGCACTCATTCCGTCAACGACAGCTCCGACAGCGGCACCATGTGATTCCCCGAAAGTTGCGACTTGAAAAATTCTACCGAATATATTGCCGCTCATTATAACAAATACCCTTCAAGTTTTTCTTCAAGCAAAGCCGCACATTCATCAATTCCCATACCGCCGACGTCTATTGTCAAATCAGCATTGCTGCTGTAAAATGCGATGCGTTTCTGCGACATCTCAATGAAAACTTTTTCCGGATCACTCTCTTCTTTCAAATAAGCCGGAACGCCGTTGGCAATAACCCGTTCCCAGGCAAATTCAATATCAACATTGATAAATACCACCAACCCGAGCTGATGCAGCATTTCCGGAGTAACTCCGGGATTGTCCGCCACACCTCCGCCGACAGAAATAATGCGGGACTGATCGTCCTCATTGGTACTCTCGATAAGCTGTTTCAAAGCTTCAGCTTCAAGCTGACGGAAAGCATTGCGTCCGACTTTGTTGAAAATTTCACGGCAGGTAAGTTTCTCGCCGTTCACCAGCATGTAATTTGCTTCTATCAATTCATCAGAATCAACAAACAATAAGTCATGCTCCTCAGCAACTGCACCGCCGATAGAGCTTTTTCCTGCGTGTTTTATGCCTACAAGGACTATATTCATAATATCGAATCCGGTCTTATGATTTCAGTTCCAATACCTTTATCGGTAAATATTTCAAGCAAAAGAGAATGAAGCATTCTGCCATCGATCATATGAACCTTGTTTACACCGGCATTGAGAGCTTCGATACTGCTTTTGATTTTCGGCAGCATACCGCCGGAAAGAATCTTCTGTTGGATAAGTCCGTCAACTTCATCAGTACAAATCGTCTGAATAACACTTGTTTCATCAGCAGGATCGCGCATAATACCGGGAACATCACTCAAAAACACCAGTTTACGCGAACGGATCGCCTGTGCAACTTTGCAGGCGGCGACGTCAGCATTGATATTATAAATCTGACCGTCCTCTCCGACACCGAGCGGAGTGATGACCGGAGTTTTTCCGGCATGGATGATTTCAAAAATCTTATCAGTATTGACATTGGTGATCTCACCGACAAAACCGATTGATTTTTTCTCACCGGTAACGGGGTCAACTGCATAAGTGCGTTTAGCGGTAAAAATCTCTTTACCGCTCAAACAAACCGCATTGCCGCCGGCATTATTGGCAAGCTGCACCAAATCGCGGTTGACCGCATGCAGAACTGTATCAACGACCTTGATAGTGCGTTCGCAGGTATTGCGCAAACCATTGACAAATTCAACAGGAATATCCTGTTTTTTAAGTTCTGCAGAAATTGCCTTGCCGCCGCCATGGACAACTACGGGAGAGAAACCGATACATTCCATCAGCACAATATCACGCATTGTGCTTTTGACCAATTCAGGGTCCTCCATTGAGCTGCCGCCGAATTTAATTACCATCAATGCCTTCCTGAACTTCTGAATGTACGGAAGTGCTTCACACAAAATAGATGCCTTACTGATCGTTTCTTCGATTTTCATTTTTGATCCCGTATATATATTACCATTTTATTAACAATGATGCCCACGTCAAACCGCCGCCGAAAGCAGTCAACAGCAAATAATCACCGCGCTCCACAGCACCGTTGCTGTTTATTTCATCGAGACAAAGCCCGATTGAAGCAGCAGAAGTATTGCCGTAACGGCTGACATTGCGGTAAACAACATCATCTTCAACTTCCAAACGCTGTGCGACTGCGTCAATGATGCGGTAATTTGCCTGATGAGGAATAACATAACGGAGCGCACTTGATTCGACTCCGGACTGAGCCAGAACATTTTTGGCCGCGCCGACCATTGCGCCAACGGCGAGTTTGAAAACCTCTTTGCCTTCCATATAAATACAATTCATACCTTCAGCAATTGTTTCAGCAGTATCGGGCATGCGGCTGCCGCCTGAACGGCGTTTCAAAACCTCGCTGTAATTACCGTCAGAATGCAGTTCTGCGGCAACGATACAGTCATAATCAAACGCTTCATCTTTACTCAAAACAACCGCACCGGCACCATCACCGAAAAGAACACAGGTATTGCGATCAGTCCAATTGGTGATGGATGAAAGTTTTTCAGCACCGATAACGAGAGCATTTTTGTATTTGTCATTTGATTTAAGAAGAGAATGTGCAACTTCAAGAGAATAAAGCAAACCGGAACATGCCGCTTCCAAATCAAAACAGAATGCCTTGGATGCGCCGAGTTTTTTCTGCACCATACATCCGGTGCTGGGGAATGAATGGTCGGGAGTAACAGTCGCAACAACTATAATATCAAGATCTTCCGCTGCAAGATTTGCTTTGGCAAGAGCTTTGACTGCGGCTTCGTATGCAAAATCACTTGTTGCCTGTTCCGGTGCGCCGATATGGCGTTCCTGAATACCTGTGCGTGTACGAATCCACTCATCACTGGTCTCAACCATTTTTTCAAGATCAGCATTAGTCAATATTTTTTCGGGCACATAAGAACCCGTTCCTTTGATGACAATACCCATTATTCCACATCCTGTTCTGTTTTTGTTTGTTCAGCTTCCAATTTCTCGAGTGTCTTGTGGAACAGATCGATTTTTTCAACAATCTTGTCATTGACACCGAATTTTATGCATTCACCTGCCAGGCGGATGGCATTTGAAACCGCCCGCGGAGATGAAGAACCATGTCCTACAATGCATACGCCGTTAAGACCGAGCAGCGGTGCGCCGCCCTGTGCTTCAGAGCTGCCATTTTCCTTAAGCTCACGGAAAGCACGTTTATTTAAAAGTCCCATTATCATGCGGACTATACTTTTCCTGTAAATAACATTCAGCCAGAATTTGACACTGTTTGCCAAACCTTCGGCTGTTTTCAAAAAGACGTTGCCGGTAAATCCGTCAGCGACAAGCACTTTGCATGCTCCTTCAAAAACAGTATTACCTTCAACATTTCCGATAAAATTTATCGGTGCAAGTTCGAGCAATTTAAATGCTTCTTTGGTAAGGTCATTACCTTTGCTGTCTTCGCCGCCGACACTCAAAAGTCCGACGGGAGGATTTTCTACGCCGTACAAAAATTCAGAATAAACACTGCCCATAATGGCAAATTCAGCAAGATTCATTGCTGTAACTTCTACATTAGCCCCGGCATCAGTCAACAAAAAACGACCGCTGTATGCAGGCATTGATGCCGCCAGTGCGGGACGGTTCACGCCCGGAAGAGTGCGGACAATAACTTTGGTAGCCGCCAATGTCGCGCCGGTATGCCCCGGAGTCACAAATGCATCAGCCTCATGGGATTTAAGCAATTTCGCCCCCATGGTAATCGAAGAATCTTTCTTGCCGCGGATACTGCTGGCAGAACTTTCTGACATCTCCACTACCGCAGGAGCGTGAACAACAGAAAGGCGCGGATGAGATGCGATGCCGTATTTTTCCAGATAAAAAGCAATCTTGTCTGCATGTCCGACAAGAATTATATCGATTTCCGGATATTCATACAGAGCGTGAGCTACTCCCTCAACGACTACACATGGAGCATAATCTCCGCCCATGGCATCAACTGCAATCTTCATATTACGCGCCTTCTGTTTACAGCGGCATCAAGCCGCATAATTTTGTCCGTCTGCCGGCGAACCGGCAGAACAGTCAAATGATTAAGCCTCAACAGTAACGACCTGTTTGCCTTTGTACATACCGCAAGCTGGGCAAACCTGATGGGGGAAGCAGGGAGCTTTGCAATTGGGGCAGAAAGTTGCCTGAACGCCTTCATAGCGGTTAGCAGCTTTGCGCAAACGTTTTTTCATCTTTGAGGTTTTTCTTTTCGGTACTGCCATTTTTAAAATCCTTTCATTTATGTATTTAACAACAGCAAATAATATTCTTTCAGAATCGTCATATAATATAGCATTTTTCTGCAATTTTTCAAATCAAAATCATTCAAAAAACCGCATTTTTCAACGACTTAAAGAACTTATTTTGTGTAATTCATTATCCATGAGCAACTTACACAAAATAAAGCTTCCCGGCATGTTTTTTATGCGTTTTTTTCGCTGGTGCAACTGTCATTCTGACGCTTGCGCGATTCAATACTGCTCTGCACAAACTGCCACAAACTGCTGTCTTTGCGGAGCAGTTTTTCAACCTGGGAACTGCTCAATCCAAGCGCATCTCCGCAACTGCGGAAAGAATAATCCACACTCTCAAGCAAATCCAGCAATTGAGCCAGAAACAGCGGATATTTTTCATTTGACGGAGCAACAACTTTCATTATCTCTCCAGAAAACTCTTCCCTGACAGTCATGGCAAGCTTGCGGCGCAATTTCTGCAAAGCTCTGTCGCGGTTGACTTTCTGACTGCGTTCAGAACAATCCTCCGCACAAATATCAAACTCATGCAGACGGACACGCACGGCAGAAGACGTTTTGTTCCGCTTCTGCCCGCCATTGCCGCTCCGTTTGAAAAAGTCAAATTCAACGATTTTGCCAAGCTCTTCCGGCGAAAGCATCAATATTTCGTTCCGCGTCATTTCGTCCTCAACGGTTGAGCAGCACTGCCAAAACTGCCAGTATCACCGTCGCGTACCAGTAATATGTCCGTTTTTCGTGAAAAACAAACACCGATGTCAACGACGCACAAAGAACCGATACTACCCCGGTCAACGCAAAAACAATCACCGCCGGAGCATCCATTATCAGCAGCTGCAATCCATACGAACCAATGCCGCCGATCATTACAAAAAATCCGCCGAACCAGAAATATTTATTGATATGCCATGTTTTTGATACACTCAAATCCACCAGCGACGGCAGCATTATAAAAAGATATGTCAATGCCATTATCTGATTGCCGAATGCCGCAACCAGAGTGGTATCTCCGAATTTCCAATAACTTGCAACCTTGAGAATAATATAAATTATTCCGCAGAAAACCACGATCGCCGTCAGCAATATACCATAAATAACTCCCTCTTTGCGGGATTCAAGCCTATGCCCTGTTCCTGCGCTTTTGGCATTGCCGATAGAAGCAACTATAATCGCTCCGGCAGTAGCCATGACCGACAACACCTGACACACAGTCGGAGTTTCACTGCGGAAAAACCAGCAGTAAACCAACGCAGGGACAAAGCTCAATCCGACCGCGCACCATGCAGGAGAGAGCGGGCCTCTCTGCAATGCTGCCCGCAGAATACGGATCGTCGCGTATTGCGTCAAACCGGAAAAAACGCCAAAAAACCACACTATCCACGGCATATCATACTGCCATTTACCCATGGTACTGAAAAAAATAATTCCAACCACATCCAATATCAATGCTGCCTGAATTGGAAAAACTTTTCCTTTTGCACCTATACGGTACCCGATTCCGATAAAAGCTGAAAAAACGCCGGCAACAACTGCCAAGAAAAATGCACTCACAAAAACCTCAATTCTATAAATCAATACTGAAAAAACAATACCCCGGCAAAAAACAGCGGGGCATTAAAAAAGATTAAAAACAACTTTTTACTGTTGTACCTGAACCAATCCCTCTTTGACCAGATGTTCAAAAAGTTTTTTATCCGTAGCTTTCATATAAGCTTCATCCGGACTGATAAGGCCCTGATCCAGAAATGTCTGCAAAGTTCCATCCATGGACTGCATACCATTACCTTTATTCGATTCAATAATGGTACGGATATTATTGATTTGCCCCTCACGGATCGTATTGGGCAGACCATCTGTCCAGAGCAGAATTTCATGGCTTGCAATACGGCCGCCGCCGACTTTTTTACACAAAAGCTGGGAAACGACTCCCTGAAGACAGGCGGCAAGCATTGTACGGATCTGCGCCTGTTCATTGGCGGGAAACGCGTCAATAATACGGTCGATAGTCTTGGGAGCATTGTTGGTATGCAAAGTACCGAAAACCAACATACCCATTGTCGCGCATGTCAAGCCCAGACGGATGGTATCAAGTTCGCGCATCTCACCGATCAGCACAATATCGGGGTCGGAACGCATCGCACCGCGCAGAGCCTGCGGGAACGACGGGCTGTGGATACCGATTTCACGGTGAACGATGGTACACTTTTTATTCTGATGCACAAACTCAACCGGGTCCTCGATGGTGATAATATGCTTTGAATAGTTATCATTGATATAATCGATCATCGCGGCAAGCGTAGTTGATTTACCTGAACCGGTCGGCCCTGTAACCAGCACCAGACCGCTTTTGAAATTACATATTTTTTTAAGGACTTCAGGCAGTTTCAAATCTGCAAGAGTCAGAATTTTGCTCGGGATCTGACGGAGAACCGCAGCCTGCCCCCAGTAATTGTAAAGATAATTGCAGCGAAAACGCGCCAATCCGGGAATTTCATGCGCAAAGTCAAAGTCGTGGCGTTCAAGATATTCCGTCCAGCGCCATTCCGGCAGACAAATTTCCTGAAGCATCTGTTCCATTTCTGCGGCTTCAATAATATGGTCATTGATCGGGTGAATACCGCCATGCACACGGATTTTTGCGGGCATACCGACAGAAAGATGCAAGTCGGAACCTTTCTGTTCCAGCATTGTACGCAAAAGACTGTTGATCATGGGTTCTGCCATAAAAATCTCCTTTCAATCTTTCATTTATTCATAATAAAAGAAAATTTACCACAAAAATTTGCAAATGCAAGAAAAAAGCATTTTTTTATTGAAATATTATTTATCTGCGGTCAAATTTTTTCAGGTTTGATTCTGCCATTTGAGAGTTCGCCGAGCGCCCTGCACAAATCGTCCGCAGACGCTGACGGCAGCTCACCTGAAATATTTATATCATCCGCAAATTCCTCCTGTAAAATGACAAAACCGTATTCGGCAAGTTTGCGTTTTATTATTTCATACACCGGATAGCCGACAGAAAAATTCAATCTGCTCATCGGGACAAGTTCCACAGTTTCGCAGTCAACCAATGCCGCCTGTGCCGCTTCCGTATATGCATGTACAAGTCCGCCGGTTCCAAGTTTCGTCCCGCCGAACCAGCGGGCAACAGTTATCATGGCATTGGTAATGCCGCTGCCTTTCAAAACAGCCAGCACCGGACGCCCCGCTGTCCCCGACGGCTCACCGTCATCCGAACAACCCGAAAGGTTCTGCTGCGGTCCGATGACAAATGCATAAACAATATGTCCGCCGTTATCATATGTCTGCTTGCGGTACTGCCACAACTGCTTTGCTTCTTCCGCACTTGAAACTGGAAATGCTTCAGCAAGAAAGCGGGAATTTTTCACTTTCGTTTCGGCTTGAGTGCTGTTTTTGAGGATCAACATTATTTGACTATACAAATTAATAATCCCGCCATGATCATCACCAGAGCGATCCAGCGGACAACAGTAATTTTTTCTTTTAAAATATACCAGCCGAGAAATGCGCTGAACGGCAGACTCAACTGACGGAACGACTGAACGAAACTGACATTTTCAACATAATTCATTGCCAGCAGAACCAGAAAATATGCTCCCGCAGCAAAAAATCCGGCACAATACGGATGATACGATTTTGCCAATGATGTAAATGCACCTCTGTCCCTGCCGAAAACTCTGCACACTGCCGCACACAATGTCAAACTGATTGTTGCCGGGATTTCCCGCGCACAGGAATAAGCTCCGGCAGCAAATACATTATTAACATTATTATCGGCAGCAAACTCCATCATCATTTTGATTCCAAAACTGTCAACGATAGTATAACCTGTCGTACACAATGCCGCCAACAGTATTCCCGGCAGCCCCTTACGGATAAAGCGTATTTTATCCTGTCTGCTCATTTCTGCATGATTATTGGAAAGCGCCATCAGCAGACAGCCGGAAAAAATAATCATCATTCCTGTTATTGCTATCCATGACAATCTGCTCCCCCAGCCGAAAAGTGCAGTTGCCATCATGGTAAAGAAAACCGGCAAAGCACGCGCCATCGGATATGCCAGTGAAATATCTGAATACTTGTATGCGTAGATCAATCCGAAATCACACACCGTCCCGAAAAGACCTCCTGCAATACAATATTTCAACAGACTGAACGGGATTTTTAATATCAATCCGGACATCAATCCCAACGGCAGAACCGAGCAGAAAAGAGAAAAAGAAAATATACTGAAAAAAGCAAATGACGGTTTGCCGCTGCTCTTGCTCAAAAAATGCCACAGACTGTGCATGACAATAGATGTCAATATCAAAAAAAATGCCGTAAAAGTCATCTCATACTCCGGAAAAAATCATCATTCCCATTTTCAACCTGAAAAATTATTTTTTCAGGAATGTTGTGGAAATTCCGCACGGCAGCAGTCTGCCGTTTGCAGTCGGAACGGTCATCTCAATCGAATCAAATGTTCCATTGCCGAATGCTTCAGAAAGCATATTTTCAAGAACAACAGAAGAAAATCCCGGTGAATGACAGCTCAAAACCACCGAAAAAGGTTTGTCATGATCAATTATTTGATTGCAGATCGCCAGCAGTTTGGGCAGATCATCTTCAATTTTCCACACCTGACCGCTTGAACCTCTGCCGAATGACGGTGGATCAAGCGCAATAAGATTATATTTTGAACCGCGGCGCAATTCGCGGTTGGTGAATTTGATCACATCGTCAACGATCCAGCGGATATTGTCAGGAACAGTTTTTTCATTGAGCTTGCGGATTTCACGCCCCCAATCAACCATACCTTTGGCGGCGTCAAGATGGCACGCTGAACAACCGCCCTGCGCCATCGCCATCGTCCCGAGTCCTGAATAGCCGAAAAGGTTCAATGCATTGACTTCGCGCAACCCGAGTACATTTTTGATATTGCGGAAGTAATCCCAGTTATGATACTGTTCCGCAAAAAATCCGAGATGCCCGAAACCGGTCGGCTTCAACAACAATTTAAATCCGGCATAATCCACCGTCCACTCTTCCGGCAGACGGTTGCGGTAATGCCATTTACCGGAACCTGAACTGTCGCGCACATAAGTCGCATCTGCCGCATCCCACTCTTTCTGCGGGAGTGCAGGTTTCCAGAAAGCATTCAATGCCGGACGGATTATACGATATGGCCCGGCCTGCTCCAATTTCTGTTTATTGCCGCAGTCAAGCACTTTATATTCACAAAAACTCATACACTTCCTTCTTCAACAACATAATTATCGCCGGAATTGAAAACTATCTTTCCTTTGCGGATAGTCATCAACGGCCGGTTTGTTCCACGCTCAAAAACTGCAATGTCAGCGCGCATACGCGGTCGTATCTCGCCGCGGTCATTCATTCCTACTGCACGCGCAGCATTCAATGCAACTGCCTGTGCAGCCTGAGTTTCAAGCAGATGTCCGTAACTCATCAGGCAATGCCAGCCGGCATCCAGCAGCGTAGTTGTTCCCGCCAATCTGCCGAAAGCACTTGAATAACCGTTCAAAACTTCGATTTCTGTCGGACCGATCATATATTTTCCGTCAGGCATACCTGCGCCCATGGTACAGTCGCTGATACCGATAATTTTATTTTTTGTCTTGCAGCGGCATGCGAGATCGACCATTCTGGGGTCAATATGGCGGCCGTCAATGATCAGCTCAACTGTTACACGGTTGTCCGTCAATGCGACATTGGTCAACGACATATCGCGCTGATGCAGAGGCGGCATACCGTTAAAAAGATGGGTACAATGTCTTGCGCCGGCATCAATCGCCCGCAAAGTATCATCTTCACCTGCGATACTGTGGCCCATTGCGGGCATAACTCCATATTCACAAAGAAGTTCGATCAGAGCGGTGGAATTTTCAAGTTCGGGCGCAAAAGTCATAAGCTTGACAAGTTTGCCGCCGCATGAAAGCAGTTCCCGGGCAAATCCGAGATCAATATCAATAATGGAATTCAAATCCTGTGCGCCGGATTTTGTACGGTTGATAAACGGACCTTCAATATTTATACCGACGCACTCTGCTCCGGGCATGGGCGGTGTCATAACATCAACCAATGCTTGCAGATTTGCAAGCATCCTGTCCGGAGAATCCGATACTATTGTGGGGACAAAAGAGGTAACTCCTTTGCTCGCCAATAATAAACTCATATCCTCGATACTGCGCGGCGACTGCAATACTGCAGATGCATCAAAGCCGCCCGCACCGTGAATATGAGTATCAACGAACCCCGGAGTTGCATAAGCATTTTCAAAAGCATAAACCGTCATCACGCTGTCTTTGTTAAAGGCAGACAAACCGCCAATGGCAAGGATTTGTCCGCCTTCACAAAGGATCGCGCTGTTTTCAAGACGATCCGGAGTCAGAATGTAATCAAAGACGTACAGAGTACGCTCTTTGCGATGTTTATTTTCTATCATAAACGGTATTGTATTATTTGATATCAACGCCGTCAGCCTGCAGATCCTTGAGGAGTTCAGCGCTGTCGCCCTCCTGAGCCTCTGCCTGTCCGCCGAGGGTATTGGTAACACCGGCGATCATACCGCGAAGTCTGTCACTGAAAGCTGTCAGCACCAGCAATGCAGCCAATGCCACGACGACGATAATAATAACATATTCAACAACAGCCTGACCTTTTTGATTTTTAAAACGGATAACTGAACGTTTCTGATTCTGCATTTTCATAAAACACCTCACTTTCTGTGGTAACTGATAATAAGTTAGCATATATTTTTAATTTCGCAACTGTTTGAAAATATTTTATTGAAAATTTTTATCAAATTTAAACGAAAACATCAACTCCTCAATGATTTTTGAATATTATATCAAGAATTTTTTTCCGGATGACCTGCAAAATATCAAGTTCATGTTCAATTGATTTCTTATTTGAAACCCTTTGCAGCTGTTCAAGCATCACCGACATATCACTTACATCACGCAATGCTCTTTTGGCCAGAGCGGAGCGCATATCGACTTCATCCGCAGCGGTATAAAGCATATCAGATATTCTGGCGAGAGTTTTACCGCACTGGCACAGTATTGCCACATAAATTTTTGCCGCACCCGCATCATTTTCGAGCGCAAAACAGCGTGAATAATTCACCGCCAGCGAATCAAGCATACTCAACATTTCATATTCTTCCTGATGAAAATGTATATTCTCATACCGTTCGATATCGTAATTATCCAAATCAATTTCCCAGCCGGGAGTCATCCGGCGCAAATCTTCTTCTTTGCAGACAGACTGCACTTTTTCTCCGGCAGCTCTTGCCATACCGGCAAAAACCGCCTCATTTTCGCCCGGCAAATCAAGATAGGAAGGCAGTTGATTGAAGTAACGCGCAATACGCGCCTCATCCATCCTTATTTCTTTTTCCAAATTAAATTCGCCGCTCACGTTATTCTCAACCTTTCAGATTTGCTTTGAGTGCGGCATTTTCCAGATCATCCAGTGAAGGCATATCGCTCCAGAGTTTTTCCAGATTGTAATGGTTGCGGCACTCCTCGCTCATAACATGGATGATGACAGTTCCGAAATCGATCAATATCCAACTGCTCCATACATCCCCGTTTGTACGCAGCGGACGGATTGCGAACTGTTCGCGGACGCGGCGTTCAATATTGTTGACGATTGCACTGATGTGCGGCATGGAATTGGCGGTGCAGAGGATAAAATAATCTGCGGTTGTCGTACGGTCGGCGACATTAAGCATCAAAATATTTTCTGCGAGTTTCTCTTCTGCTTCGCGGCGGCAGAATTCTGCAAGTTCCGCGGAAGTCACATTTTTTTTATTTTCTTCAGTCATGCTGCTCCTCAATACCTGAACGGTATAATTTTTTATCTTTTATGTAATTGTAAACTGTTTCTGATATAAAATTAGCGGTATTTTCCGAATTTGCCAATTTTTTTCTCAAAATTGTTGAAGATATTTCAAAAAAAGATGCATTTATGATATTTGAACACATTTTTCCGGCACTTTCCGCACCGACCGCAGCGGCAAGCGCGGCAAAATCACAATCTTCGCCGCGGCGCGGATAAATCAGAAAATTGAACTTCTCCGCCAATTCCCGGACATTGTACCACGATGCAAAGTTTTTCAAACTGTCACCGCCAATTACCATTTGAATTTCATCTCCGGGATAAAGCTCCTGAAAAGCATTCAATACCCGCCAGCTGTATGAAGGTTCAAAACACCAGACCGATTCCAGATCGGAAACTTCCACTCCGTCCATTCCCTCAAATGCCAGTTTGGCCATTTCCAAGCGGTGACAATACGCGGTCCTCACCGACTTTTTATGCGGCGGTTCCCATGCCGGAAGCACGGTGACAATATCAGAATACCCGCCATTCAATATGGCTCTGACAATCTCAACATGCCCCTGATGTACCGGATCAAATGTACCGCCGAAAATCGCTCTTTTCATAAAAACCTCTTTCTGCATACCCGAAATATAGCCGTTTTCAAAGAAAAATCAAATTATCTGCTTGAATAAATCATAAAAAGCTGTATCGTATAGAAAGTTTATTTCTTTAATATTATAAAACAAAGGCTTTCTATGAAAAAAATATATCTGCTGTCAGTCCTCGGGCTGTTGTTGCTCGCCGGATGCCGCACCCCTGAATTCCATCAGGACCGCGCCGTTCAGAAATCCCGTGAATTCCTGCTCAAAAAATGTCCGCAGCTCTCTTATGAAGAAAGTTCATACATCCGTTACAATAAACCTGTGATTCTTCACAACAATATCATCGGCGGAGTCAATGATATCCATTCATCACGCATTGCAGGAGATATGAACCAGATACAGATAGTCTGGAACATTCCCGGCAAAGAATTTTTCTACATTGTATGGGGCGTAAGTTCCGCTTCAATGCAGGATTTCACTCCGGAAAAAGTTTTCATCCGCAAATTTTACCCTGAAGATACAAACCGCAAAAACGCTGTAAAACGCGCCAGAGCATACATCATCGGCAATCTTTTCAGCACTTTGAGCGTGGCAGATTACAATGATTTGCGTTTCCGCGAACCTGAAATATTTTTCAGCAAGGCTGAACTCGAAAAAGAGTATATGCCGCAGAAAGATGAATTTCAATTCGCTTTTGTATGGACATTGCAATCCGATCCGGCAAAAAAAGTCACAGTATTCGGCAACAGCAGAAAAAATCTTGCCGCTTTTGCACCCCGCACCGGCTCTGTCATATCAGCTGATGACCTGAAAAATACTCTGCTTGACCAATACCAATCACCTCCACCGCCCAATCCGGCAAAAGCTGTTGAAAATACCGTTCCGCAAACTTCCGGCAAAGAAACCGCAAAAGAGGTGAAAAAAGCCCCCCGCCCCGCCCAAAAAGGCACGACCGTCGTTTCTGCAGATGTCAAAACACCACCGGTCCCCGCCATTACTTCAGAAAGTACAAAAAATGATTCCGATATCTGGGGCGACAAAGAACCCGCAAAAGAGGAAAAAATCATTGATGACCTCCCCGAAGCACCGGAACTTGATACTGAAAATGATTTGAAGGAGCCTGCAAAATGATTTACAGCATGACCGGATTCGGCAGAACTGCCGCTGAAATAAATGCTCAAACCGGATGGAGTTTTGAAATTTCATCCGTCAACCGCAAACAACTCGAAGTAAGAATCAACCTGCCGCGTGAATTCAACTCTCTGGAACCCGATATCCGCAATTTCCTCAAAGGCAGAATCAGCCGCGGCATGATCAATATCAAAGGAACATATACCTCCGATACTGCAAACGACAGCAATAATTTTGATATCAATGAAGAATTGCTGGAACAACTTGTTGCCAGCGCGCTGAATCTCTCACGCAAACATCCGGAATTCAACCTCTCCTCATTCAATTTAAGCTCATTTTATAATGTGCCGGGAGTCATCGCCACAGCAGAGATCGACACCGCTGATCCCGAACTCCTTGACGGCGTTCTCAAAGCGCTCGACAGCGCATTGGAGCAGTTCATCCTCATGCGCCGCAATGAAGGCAGCGAACTTGAAAATGATTTACGCACACGCTTGAATCTGCTTCAGTCTTTACTCGAAAAAATCATCCCTTTCACAAAGAAAATAAATGAAAATATCCGCACCAATCTGTTGGCAAAATGCGGTGAAGCCGGACTTAATATCGACCTCAACGATGAAAGACTGCTCAAGGAAATCGTCTTTTATGCCGACAAAGGTGATGTTTCAGAAGAAATAACCAGATTGAAAAGCCATTTCATCCAGTTTGAAAACTTCCTGACCAACTCAAAAGACGATAACGGCAAAAGTTTGGACTTTCTCGTACAGGAGATGTTCCGTGAAATCAACACTCTCGGCAACAAAAGCGGCAGCTGCGACATCTCCCCGTTGGTCGTAACTTTCAAAACTGAACTCGAAAAAATGCGCGAACAAATCCAGAATGTCGAATAAGGAATATTATGAATAAATTCAACTGCATGAAAAACAAAGCAATTTTCGACGATGCAAGCCAACAAAAACTGCTCGACAAACTCGAAAAAACTTTTGATGACAATATCGGCGTCAATTATCTTGAAGGCGGCAACCTCCCCCGCCGCGCCGAAATACTTGAAATCATAAATCTGCTGCTGGAACTGGTTTTCCCGGGATACGATGAAAGTCTTTTTCAGATCAGTGAGCTGCGCCGCAATCTGCGCCACATCCTCGAACAACTGGAACTGGCACTTTTTGACCAGATATGCCGCGTGCTGAAACACCGCTGCGGCAACGATTGTCAGGAATGCAATATCGCGGAACAAGCTTCAGATGCTGTAAGAAATGTTCTCGAAAGCATCCCGGAAATCCGCGAAATCCTGAAAGAAGATGTCAAAGCAGCTTTCGCAGGCGACCCCGCAGCAATGAGTTTTGATGAAATCATTTTGAGCTATCCGTGCATCAAAACCATTACCATCCAGCGGTTCGCACATCTGCTTTATCTCAA
The DNA here is from genome assembly GCA_045538635.1 of Victivallaceae bacterium. GTDB lineage: Bacteria > Verrucomicrobiota > Lentisphaeria > Victivallales > Victivallaceae > RGIG5270. The sequence continues at coordinate 19,078 of JAZSRU010000125.1, read as the reverse complement.
AAAAATCCCGCTTCTCCCGCGCATGATGACCGAATATGCCCACAGCATCACCGGTATTGATATCCATCCCGGAGCTACTCTCGGCAAAGGCGTTTTCATCGACCACGGCACCGGTGTCGTCATCGGAGAAACCGCGGTACTCGGCAGCAATGTACGCATTTATCAGGGTGTTACACTCGGAGCATTGAGCTTCCCAAAAGATGCATGCGGCATGCTCATCAAAGGACAGAAACGCCATCCCACTATCGAAGATGACGTCATAATTTATGCCGGAGCGACAGTTCTCGGTGATATCACCATCGGGTCACATTCCATCATCGGCGGCAATGTATGGGTCACTGAATCCCTCGAACCGCACACAAAAATCACTGCCAAACTGCCTGAACATTTCGTAAAAGTCGCAAAAAAAGAATCTGCAAAATGAATAATATCATTCAAAATTACCGGAATATTGCCGCAAAAGTTGAAAATTTATCTCAAGGAAAAACCTTTCTCCTTGCAGTAAGCAAAACTTTTCCGGCATCAGATATCAAAGTCCTTTATGACCACGGCATCAGAAATTTTGCCGAAAGCCGCCTGCAGGAACTCGAACCGAAAGCAAAAGAACTCCCGTCTGATATCAAATGGCACTTCATCGGCCATCTGCAATCAAACAAAGTCCGCAAAGTCGTGCCATTGGTATCTGTCATACATTCCGTCGATTCAGTATCTCTGCTGGATAAAATCGACCGCGCCGCAGCTGACTTCAAACACAAAATCGACTGTTTCCTCGAATTCAATCCCGGAGAGGAATCAAAAACAGGAGCAGATTTCTCTGCCGCTGATGAACTTTTTGAACGGGCAAAACAATGTTCGGAATTCTGCAGTATCTGCGGCATTATGGGCATGGCTCCGCTGGGCGGAACTGAAGAGGAAAACCGCGCAGCATTCCGCAAATTACGCGAACTCGCACAATACGGCATAGAAAAATTCGGATTGCATTTGAATGAACTTTCAATGGGAATGTCAGGCGATTACGAAGCCGCCATTGCCGAAGGCAGTACAGTTGTACGCATCGGCAGTGCCATTTTCGGCTGCAGAGATTACTCTCAATCAAGTTCATGCAACTGAACTAGTTACAAAATATGAGCAGCCAGATTTTCAACAAGTTTTCTGGTTGAATCGCTGAAAATTTCCGAAGATTTGATTTTATCTTCCCATTTGCCCGACGGTTCAGTGTGAGGATCAGCAAGCTGACGCACGCCGTCATATATTGCCAGAATAACTTTGAATTCAGTTTCCTCCGGCAGCAAATTGGCATATACCTGCTGCAGCTTCTGCAATGCGGCCTCCATTCCTGCCTGTAAATTTACAAAAATTCCATTTTCTGATTCAGGCATCTGAAACAGCAACTCAAACAATCCGCTGCGCGACAACTGCCACATCCGCAATTCATTATCCGGCATTGACCGCAATGAACTGTTGGTAAAATATGCACCTCTGACATCACGCGCAGTCAGCAGATTTCCCGGCATGAAAGATTCCTCCGCAGCACTTTTCACCGCCTGCTGCAATTCATCAAGAGTAAATTTCTGCTGATCATAATTCCATAACGGCCGTATCTGCAATTCAATAACTCTCGCTCCGAACCCCTGAAAATTCTGCTTGCGGCGGATAAAATATCCTCTTGAATAGGCCGCATCCTCTTCAAAATAAATCTGACCGTCATTTTCAGTCAGCGAAACTTTTTCCTCACTTAAAACATCACGCAGCAACTCCACGATCTGAGCTTTCTGCTTGAACAATGTCCGTTTGATAAGCTCATGCAATTCTGTCGCCCGGCACGCCGGACGGCTCGCCGCCTCAACAGTACGGATATAAAATACCCCCTGCTGCAATTCCGGTGAAACTCCCGATGCACAGACATGAGGAAGTGTTTTAAATGGACGCACCTTGATTATGGCATATCTTTTGCCATCCACCAACGGGCGTTCAATCACAAAATCAATCGGCGGTTCAATCAAATGATTTATGACCGGACCGACACTTGACGGATCAAAAGAGTGCGCCTCTGCCGCATCCAATCCCGCATATACCGACGGATGACCGCTGGCATCTTCTCCAACTCCGATAACAATATGTCCGCCCTGCGTATTGGCAAGAGCCGCCATATGTCTGGCAATTTTTGCCTGACCGGAGCGTCCCATCGTTCTGAAATTCATAGGTCCTTTGTAATCAAGGATTTCAGATTCCACTCCACACTTGACCAGATATTCAAAACTTTCATTATTTTCACTCATAAAATTTGCCTCCGACAGAGAAGATATATGCAAAACACAAAAAATCAAGAATTTTTATCATTTTTTCAGAGATAAAAAGATTTTTCCATAATTCAGATGCGCGGCATATTTTTTGCCGGATATTTTTTTATGGCATACAGATAAAACAGCATCGCCAGCAACGCAACTATCGACCACGATATCGGATATGACCAGAGCAGAATTTCCGGACAATCAGGATGCGCCCTGAAAACAGTTTTTATCCATATAATGCGGTAAACACAAATACCGAATATCATTATCGCTGTCGGTGCAATCGAATAACCGAGTCCACGCAATGCACAGATAAATGTTTCCATCCAGCCACCGATAAACAACAACGGCAGGACAATCGAAAAACGCAGCAGTCCCCATTTGATAACTTCAGGATTTTTATTGAATATCGACAACGCATTGACACGGAACGCATAGAGCAGAGCCACAAAAATCATCAGAATAACAAATCCGGTTATCAAACAATATTTGACCGATTGACGCACGCGTTTATACTGTTTACCGCCGAGATTCTGTCCGACAAAACTTATCGTTGCCTGGGCAAATGAATTGTTCGCAAGAAAAATAAACGATTCACACTGCGACGCCATCGTATTACCGGCTATTGCCATTGAACCGAATGTGTTGAACGATGACTGGATCATAATATTGGCAATGGAAAAACACGCACCCTGAAATCCAGCCGGAACACCAATCCACAGAATATCCCGCAAAGTCAGCCAATGTATTTTCATTTTTTTCAACTTGAAACGGCAGCCGCCGACCATTTTCTGCATCACCCGCAGTATCAGCCACAGCGAAACCCCCTGCGAAATAACCGTAGCCCACGCGACCCCATCCACATCCATACCGCAAACTATGACAAAAAATAAATTCAGCAGCACATTGATCAATCCGCCTATAATCAGAAAATAAAAAGGCCGCCTCGTATCTCCGGCCGCACGCAATACCGCCGCCCCGAAATTATACAACACCAGCGACGGCAAGCCGATAAAAGTTATACGCATATACTCCGCCGCCATATCCAGAACATCATCAGGAGTGTCCATCATGCGCAAAAATATACGGGCAAATGTATAACCGAATACCCCCATGAAAATTCCGCCCGCCAGGCCGAACGCCATCGCAGTATGAACAACTTGAGAAATCGCAGTTCTGTCCTTGGCTCCGATATAACGGGCAACCAGCACATTGGTACCGATTGCCAAACCGAAAAAAATACCTATCTGCAAATGCGTCAGACTGGTAGTGGAACCGACTGCCGCCAATGCCTGATGCGACGCAAACCTGCCAACTACAACCAGATCTGCAAAATGAAACACCAGCTGCAGCATGCCGGTAAACATTAACGGAATTGCAAAAACAATTATCTGACGCAACAGCGGTCCGCTGCACATATCCATCTGATATTTGCCGGAGGCATTACGCTTCGCTGCTGTCCCCATGTCATACCTCCTGCATATTGACAACAGGATACCGCTTCAGCAGATAATGCAAATAAAATCCGGCAACAACCATAACCAATATCCACGACAACGGAAATGACCATATCAATACCGCAAAAGTCGGAAACGCACGAAATGCAGTAACCAGCCAGACAATTCTGAATACACATACGCCGAATATCATAATAATCGTAGGTCCGATGGAACAACCGAGCCCACGCAATGCTCCGGTTTCAATTTCCATGACAGAACATGCCCATTGCAGCGGCAGAGATATCCAGAAACGCACAATTCCCCACTTGATAACTTCAGGATCTGCATTATACATTGAGATAAGACCTTCCCTGAACAGCAGGAAAGTTCCACTTACAACAAGAGTGAAAACAATTGTTATTGTCATGCCGTATTTAATGCTCTGACGGATGCGTTTATACTGTTTGCCGCCGAGATTCTGTCCGACAAAACTGACCATTGTATGTCCGAGCGCAGTGGATGTCACAAACAAAAATCCCTCCAATTGTACAGCTGCCGCACTGCCTGCCATAACCTCAGAACCAAATCCGTTCAACGATGACTGGATCAGAATATTTGCCAATGAAAAACATGAACTCTGAAATCCGGCGGGAACTCCGAGCCACAAAATTTCCCGCAAATTGCGCCATTTGATATTGAGTTTCTGCCAACGCAGACGGCAGCCTTTGCTCATCACAGTCATCGACCTGACTATCAAAGCTGCTGACAATGCCTGGGAAATAATAGTTGCCAACGCCACTCCGCCGACATCCATGCCGCAAGCGAGAACAAAAAACAAATTCAGCAATACATTTACAATGCCGCCGATAACCAGAAAATAAAAGGGGCGTTTCGTATCACCCGCCGCCCGCATGATCGAACTGCCGTAATTATACAGCAGGATGACCGGCAACCCCGAAAAATATATCTGCATATACAACGCCGCCATATCAATAACATCAGACGGAGTTTTCATCCACTCAAGAAATGTACGCGACAGTGTAATGCCGAAAATTGCCATTATAAATCCGGCAACGACAGAAAAAGTTATTGCTGTATGAACTGTATTTGACACTTCCTTACGGTTTTTCTCACCGAGATAACGCGCCACCAGCACATTTGTACCGATCGACATGCCGAGAAAAACATTGATAATCAACAGCGTCAAGGAACCTGTGGACCCAACTGCCGCCAATGCACGATGTGATGCGAAACGCCCAACTACCATCAAATCTGCTGCATTAAAAAATATCTGCAGCAATCCGGAAAGCACGAAAGGAACTGCAAAAGTTATTATCTGTTTTTTCAACGGTCCGCGGCACATATCGACCTGATACTTATTTTTTCTTGTACCGATTGCCATAAAAAAATTCCCCTGACATATAATTTGTATTTCTCCTAATATACACCATGAGGGAACAAAAAACAAATATTATTCTTTTAAAATATTGCTTTTCGATTTAATTTTTTACCGGGAGTTATTTTTAACTGCCTGATTTCAATATTCTATACCGCATTGAGCTTTCACGCCCTGATCAAAAGCGTGTTTCACACACTCAATTCTGCTGACGGTATCTGCCATTGCGGTCAATTCATCCGGAGCGTTGCGCCCGGTGAGAATAAAACATTTATTATCATAATTTTTCAGCAAATCAATAATTTCACTGACATCCAGAATACCGAACTGTACGGTATAAAATATTTCATCAAGCAGGATAACATCAAAATCATTCTCATCCACAAGCATTTTTATTTCAGACAAAGCCTGCATATATATCTGATGCGCTTTCTCATCCGGATTATTGATAAAATACCAGCTGCCGTAATTTCTGACAATCAAATTGGCAGGCACACTTTTTTGCAGCAATGTCAATGCAGAATCAGGCTGCGGTTTGAAAAATTGAACCGCCAGAACTTTTTTGCCATGAGCCAATGCGCGTGCGACAACTCCCAGCGCAGATGAACTTTTACCGCGGCCATCACCGCAATGCAGAATTATTCTGTTCATCCATCACCTCGCCGCAAAACTTCCGGCACTGTAAACAAAAGCAATAAAAACAGCAATCAGAACAGCACATTCACCATAAAAAGTCACAGCTTCATCCGATTTGCCGCCGCGCAGCATGATCAGATGTTCCTTGACATTGAAGTTCCACAGAATACTGCCGCCGCCAAATGCCAATGCCACCGGAAGATTGCACTTGGAAGCAATCAGCAGCAGAATTACCGCCAGAATATAAAATATCTTTTTGTCCCGCAATGTATCAAAGCCGAACTGCGAATTGCCGCCGGTATAAATATTCAATGCAAACGCCTGCGCAAACGCACCCGACAAAAGAATCAATATCAGCAATGAATAATTCTGCGATGCCAATATAAAGTACAGTATTACAATTTTCAGTAATACGATCACCGCAAATAATGTACTGGCAATTCCAGATGCCATCCGTTCCGGACGGGATTCAAGCGTTTCGAGCATACCATTAAAACTCTCCCCCTGAATCTTTCGTGAAAGTGCATTACAGAAAACACTTATCCCGGCACCGCGATCGCTCCATACCCACAGCAGAGTTATCCCGAAAGCTCCCGCAACTGCGCCGGGAACAGTTCCTGTCAGCAAGACAAGCAGACTGCTCAATACCACCAGCAGAAAACCTGCTGCAAATGCCGCCAGCAGAAAACCGCACAGAATATGAACACTGCGCAAATTTCTGTTATCAAAAGCCAGAACACGATCAAATAAATTTGCGACCGGGAAACAAAACATCATTTCCCACGCTTTGAAAATGCCATTTATCCACGGATTGTTTATTTTTTTCATAAAAAACCTCTCTTCTTTAGAAGATAATACTGCTTGAAGAAAATTTCAACCCTGTTTTTCAAAAAAATCAACTTTATTATATACAATTCCGAAAATGAGAATGATTCTCATTCTTATTTTCTCCGAAAAACATAATCACCTGTTGCATCATCTTCATTTTCAAACTATTTTTTCACAGTGACAGACGGATGGACCGTCTGCAAAAAGGAGGTAAAAAAATGCTCACAAAAATCAACCGCAAATCAGAACTTTCTCCGACATTGAAAAGTTTTGATGAAATGTTCAGCAGCATGCTGATGAAATTCGATCCGTTTTACAAGCTCGAATTGCCTCTCGAGAGCCGCAGCTTCGGCCGCATGGAACTCGATATCAGCGAAAAAGAAGTGATCGCAAAAATTCCCCTGCCGGGATGCAAAAACGACCACATCTCTATCGAACTCGAAAACGATGTCCTCACCGTCCGGGCCGAAAAAGGCTGCTGCAAATGCCATGATGAAGAAACAAAAAGTAAACTCATCAGACATGAACGCCATTTTGAATCTTTTGAAGAAAGTATCAAACTCCCCGTAAATGTCGATGCTTCAAAAGCAACAGCTCATTATCAGCACGGTGTCCTTACCGTAAAACTGGCAAAATCAGATACAGAAAAATCTGCCGTCCACACTATCAAAGTAACCCAATAACCAAATGAGAAAACACCATGAACGAAAAATGCGAAAACAAAGAAAAATGCGAAATGCAGAATCACCACGAAAATAAAAAATGCGACATCCTCGAAATCATGCCTCTCGTTGATATCATCGAAGATGAACACGCCATGATCATGTATTTTGAAATCCCCGGCGCCTCTCCGGAAAATGTCAATGTGGAAGTGGCAAACAACATTTTGAGCGTTGAAGCCAGAAGTTCCCTGACCCGTAAAGGTTGTGAAATCATCTTCAAACGCTCATTCCAGCTCACTTCCGCCACTGATATCGCCAAAATCCATGCAAAAACCAAAGACGGAGTTCTCACTCTGACTCTGCCGAAATCAGAATCTGCCAAAGTTCACAAAATCAAAATTTCTGAATGAAATTTTTTCCCGTTTGTCAATTCAAACGGGTTTTTACGACATGCTGAGAGAAAAATTACTATACTCAAATCTCTCGCTTACTTCCTCGCCGGCAAATGGCGGCAATGCAAACTCAACATTTTCGTTATCCAACTCTATCTCAGCGATCATCAACCCTTTATGACGGCCGCCGAAAACATCAACTTCCCACAGAAAGCCTTCATAATGCAGATAATAACGCGTCTTTTCTATCACCCTGTCACCGCAAAATATTTCAAGCATCTCCTCCGCATCCTGAACCGGTACAGGATACTCAAATTCGGCCCGTCTGATTCCATGAGTCTGCCCCTTCAATGTCAGAAAAGCCTTATCTCCGGATATACGGACACGATATGCCGCATTATTTTCTGTTTTTCCGGTCAGATAACCTTGTTTTATAACTCTGCTGTATTCTGCAAGTTCCAGAAAGCTGTCATCTTTCACCAGAAATTTACGCTCGATTTCACATCCCATAATCAGAAAGTACTCGTTGGATGATGATGACGGTAATTACGGCGGGCATATTTGACAATACCACGGGCGACAACCTCATTGAAAGGTCCTTTCAAAGTGACCCATTGGGTATCTTCGGTATGACCGCCGTCAGGACGGAATCTGCCGAAATATGCACCGTCAATCAGAACTGCTATCTGTTCTTCGCGGTAATCAAGCACCAGCTGAAACCATTGTTTCATACCGGTACTGTTGAGCTTCAAAGAAATATCATAATACCCGGGATTGTCCTCCAGCGGGATAAGTTCAGCATCAAAAATCTTTGAACTGTCAATAAATGAATTTCTGTTGACAACAACTTTTTCACCTTTGAATGTTTCAACTTCCTCTTCGATCTCGTTGCCGCGGGGATAACGGATAATACTGTGTAAAGATATCTGAAAACGCGGATTATCGTCAATCAGATTGATATTCAATGCGTCTTCGATCGCGGCACATCCGCCGCAAAATACAAGTACAGAAACTGCCAGCATGAGAAGTTTTGTTTTTTTCATAATAATTCCTTATCTGTTAACCGGCGGCAAGGGAATCTTTTCGCCGTTTTCATCAATTTGAACATAGGTGCAGTCAAGTGAAATCGTACACTTATCCCGTACCAAAGCATACAATCTGAAGCTGACGCTATGCTTGCCGAGCCTGACATCATCGGCATAAAAATCCATCAGCATACCTACCTTGATCGGTTTGGTGATCCGCAGGTCATCAATCCGGTACAATGCCATATGCCGGTCACTTCCGGTATATTTCATACTGAAAATTGAACCGCATTCAGCAACCCACTCCAGCAGAGTCCCTGCAAAAAGACTCTGCCCCAGGCTCAAATCTTTGGTTTTGCACAATCTTGACCCGATATGTATCGCCCCCATCATTTATCCTCCGTGATTTCAAATGAGGCAAATGAGGCCTCTGACGGCATTCTCCATGCACCCCGGGGCGAAAGACTTATGCAATTTGCCATAACTCCGTCAGGAACTGCATTACGCTTGAATTGCTGGGTAAAAAATCTGCGCATAAACATTTTTAAAGTCCGCACGATCTCTGCCCGCTTATAAACCCCCTTGAATGCGCGTTCCGCCATAAAAAGAAGTTTGTCCGGAGATGCCCCGAACTGCACAAAATGAAACAGGAAAAAATCATGCAGTTCATACGGCCCCAGAATATCCTCTGTTTTCTGCACAATATCCCCCGAATCCGACGGCGGCAGCAATTCCGGACTGACCGGAGTATCGGCAATATCCTGCAAAACCTCTCTGATATTGTCACTGCAGCTTTCGCCGTAACGGAGAATCAACGGACGGATTTGAGTTTTTGGAACGGAGCAGTTCACTCCATACATAGACATATGATCGCCGTTATAAGTACACCAGCCGAGAGCAAGTTCGGACAAATCACCCGTTCCGATAACAATACCGCCGGATTTGTTCGCATAATCCATCAGAATTTGTGTACGCTCACGCGCCTGAGTATTTTCGTATGTAACATCAATATCATTGACATCATGACCGATATCCTTGAAGTGCTGCAGCGCGGCGTCTTTGATATTCACCTCTTTCAATGTCGCGCCAAGCTCTTTTGCCAGTGCAACTGCATTGCTGTAAGTCCGTCCGGTCGTTCCGAAACCAGGCAGGGTAAATGCGACAATATCGCTGAAGGGACGGTTGAGCTTTTTGCAGACATTATGACATATCAGCAATGCCAGAGTTGAATCCAATCCGCCTGAAACGCCCAGGACCATAGTTTTCGCATTGATTTTTTCAATACGATCGCTCAGCGCATATGTTTGAATGGCGATAACTTCATCAAGTTCCTCAACATCTTCCGGCACAAAAACAAGCGGCTCAATGTAACGGAAACGCAATTCATCAACTTCCATGATTTCATCACATTCAACGCACAAAATTTTCTCATCAAAAAACGGCTGTTTTTTCTTCTGCAATTTCAGATTCTGCAATTTTTCAACATCAATTTCATCAAAAATCAAACTGCCGTCACGCTCAAATGCTCTGTTTTCACTTAAAATTTCACCATTTTCAGCAATACATGCATGACCGGCACAGACCACATCTGAAACCGATTCTCCGCTGCCTGATGATGCATAAATATAAGCACTGCAACTTCTTGCAGAAAAATCTTCAACCGCTTTTTTGTATTTGCTCCATGCTCCCGGAACTTCAGCAAAAGCACTCATGGCAAAAATAATTTCAGCACCGCCGTCACTCAAAAATGACGCCTGCGGAACATTATTTTTCAAATCTTCCCCGACTGTAACACCAAATGATATTTTCCCGTCAGAAAAAATCATATCAGCATCAATCATAACTTCTTCGCCATCAATGAATATCTCACCTGAAACACCATTGCCGTCAGCAAAAAAACAATCATTGCCGTATGTTTTTTTGGGAACTATTCCGAGAATAAAGCCATTCTGCGCAACAACCGCACAATTGTACAAGGAATTATTGAAAGCAACCGGTGCCCCGAAAATCAAAACAGTATCACCGGTATATCCGGCAAGCATACGTATTTGCTGCTGAACACATTCCAGCAATCTGTTCTGATAGAAAATATCACCGCATGTTGCCGCACTCAAAGACAATTCCGGAAAAATCACCGCCGCCGCCCCGTTTTCACTTGCTTCAAGATACAAACTGCGAATTTCCGCGGCATTATATTCTGCATCAGCAATACGCAATTGCGGTACTGCACTGCAAACTCTGTAAAAACCGTACATTTATACCTCCTGTATAATATTTTCAGTATAACTATAACTGCGTTTCAGCAAAAGTCAAGCCGTTGAGATAATGCAGATTGAAAATTTCAAGCAATGCCGACAACGCAAATTCCGTACGCAAAACCCTGTCCCCCAATGACAAAAGATGAAGTCCCATATCCTGCAGACATCCGATTTCATACTCCGTAAATCCACCCTCCGGTCCGACAACCAGTCCGCAGCGGGCAGCTCCAACTCTGTTCAAAACTGTTCCGACTGCGCTGCTTCTGCCTGCCGGATGAGCAAGAAAAAGTGGATTCTGCGCAACAAAAGGCATCAGAATATCTTCGGTAAAACTTTTGAAATAACGGCAGAAAGAAATCTCCACTTCCACCGGATCTTTGCACTGTTCCATTGCCAGATCAATTTCAAATTGCAAATTTTTTTCCTGCAGAACAGATGATTGCCAATAACTTTTCTCCACTTTGTAACTGCCGAAAAAGCAAATTTTTTCAACCCCCATTGTGATTGCACAATGGATAACTTTTTTCAATGTATTGGGACGCTGCATGGCAATAAAAAGAGTCAACGGCATTTTTGCCGGCGGCTTTTCCATCTTATCCGGGTCAAAATTTATCAGAACCTCATGTTCAATACTGCCGATCTCTCCGGCAAAACATCCTTGATTCAAAACCCCGACTTTGCATGCATCGCCGTTTCTCAACTTCAGAATATTTTTTATATGTTCAATACGGCGGGCATCATTCACAACGCATTGCATTGATCCGTTGTCCAGTTTTCTCAACTGTTCAGGTCTTGCGAGGAGCATATTCATAAAGAAACCTTACTTTTTCCTTTTCCGGCTTTCAAACTTTCAGGAACAACAATCGGATATTTCACAACTGCATCATCATAAAGTCTTTCCTGCAAAGATTTTATACTTTTGAATTCGATCATGCTCAAGTCACATGCTTTGACAAATGCTTTTTCACATTTTTCTATCCGGCAGACTGAATTTTCTGATGCATCGATCATCAATTCATCAACATCGACGGCTTCAAATACAGCCCGTTTATCTGCTTCAAGTTCAAGCACTTTCGCCTTACATTTCAAAGACAGTTTTGACATATCAGAAATATCTGCCTCTATCTTTTCCGCGCTGCCGTCATCAAAAACACAAACAGCCTCTCCGCCGAGATCGATTTCAAGCGTATTTCCATTAAAACCTTTTACATGACAAATCAAATTTCCATCCAATTCAAGTTCTGAAAATGCTTTTTTCATTTTGATTCTGACGACAGGACTTATCAGAGGCATAATATTCTTTGATAATGAAAGTTTCAATGTCCGTCCTGTACGGAGAGAATAACTCCGCTGCAGATTCTCATCCATGATTATTTCGCATGAATTTTCTGCAGCATTACAAATAATTTCAATCCGCCAGTCTCCACAAATATCAATATATTCAGGCGCATTTTTCAGATAATAAGAACTGGTCGTACGGACCGCATTGCCGACGGCACTGCAACCACTTACAATCCAGAGAGATACAACCATACTCAAAAACAGAATATTTTTCATTCCACCCCCCGAAATAAAAAAAACTCCCTGTTTGCAACAAGGAGTTTGAATTTTTCTTTTTGATTCAGCAACAATCATTATGCTTTGCAGAAGTTTCCGGTACGGATACAGCTGACACACAATTTAACGGTTTTGACAGTACCGTTTTCATTGATTTTGACATTCTGAATATTTGCCTCAAAAGTGCGTTTGGTATTTTTTACAACGTGCATACCGATACCACCGGTTTTCTTGGCAAGACCTTTACGAACGATGTGGCCACCGCTCATTTTGCCTTTACCGCAGAGATAGCATACCTGACTCATTTTTCCACTCCTGCACCGCTGACGCGGCTTTATTTCAATTTTTATTTAAAAACAAAAAAAATGGTGAGTTGACCGGGACTCGAACCCGGGACCACCGCCTTAAAAGGGCGATGCTCTACCGACTGAGCTATCAACCCGCCAATGAACATCATTTTCATGACAATTCCTTAATATAGCTTACAAATTTTGTTTTGCAAGTCAAAAACTGAAAAAAATCTGTTTTTTTTCGTTTTCATCAAGGAAAGCTGCAAAATCATCAAAGCGGACTTTCACACTTGAACGACTCAGTACGTGGCTGCTTGGTTCCCCACCTGACCAGATTAACCTGTCATTCAATGTAAAAGTCCAAATGACTTTACTTCTTTACTATAGCCTGCTTTTTGAAAATTTCAAGCAGCAGACTGAATTCTTTGCGAAAATTTTTGCGTTCCACCACCCGGTCGATCATACCTTTCTCAACCAGGAACTCAGCAGTCTGGAAACCTTCCGGCAATTTTGAATTGGTTGTTTCCTGAATAACGCGCGGACCGGCAAACCCTATCATCGCACCCGGTTCAGCCATAATAATATCACCCAGACTGGCAAAACTGGCGGTCACTCCACCATATGTCGGATTGGTCATCAGAACAAAATACGCAAGTCCCGCTTCATCAAGCTTTTCCAATGCCGCACATGTTTTCGGCATCTGCATCAAACTCAGGATTCCCTCCTGCATACGGGCACCGCCGGATGCAGTTACAAGCAATACCGGCAATTTCTTCGCAACAGCGAACTCGACCAGACGGGCAATTTTTTCTCCAACGACAGATCCCATACTTGCGCCCATAAAGCGGAAATCCATAACTCCGACAGCAAAAGGATTGCCGTCAAGTTTGGCAGTTCCGCAGACAATAGCATCATTCATACCGCTTTTAGCAGTATTCTCTTTGAGTCTGTCAACGTAACTCTTTGAATCAGAGAAACCAAGAGCATCCACCGAGATCAAATTTGCATCCATTTCAACAAAAGATCCTTTGTCGCTGATCAAATTTATACGCTGTTCAGCGGTCATGGGAAAATGATGTCCGCAATACCAGCAGACCTGATGATTATCTTCCAGTCTGTCTGCATACAAAGTCTGACAGCAATTACGGCATTTGATCCATGAACCGTCAGGAATGACCATTTTGCGCTCACCTTTGACAGGCAAGCTCAATTTTGAATATTTGTTACTGCCGAATAATGCCATATCCAACTCCATATTATTGAATTTAATTGACAAGTACAAATACAAAAAACTCCACTTCCGGAATTTTTCATATTTTATAATATAGCACGCAAAATCACTTTTTCAAATCAGACAAAATATACAATTATTTCCAGATGCACATACCGACCTCAAAAACAGCAGAAAAATAAATTCTCATTTTTTATACATCTATCTTATTGAGCTTCAATATTTTCCATTATTCACGGTCATTTTTGCGTGCAAGACATATTCCGCTGCTCGACCGGACTATCAAAGAACAAGGCACAACAACATTTCCCGATTCATAATCAGGTGCAATACAGCATTGCTGCACCTTTATTTTAATAGCATCAACAATTTTATCAAGATTCTGATCCACGCTGCTTAAATCCAAATCCTCAGCAATTCCGGTATTACCGAAACTTGACACCGACAATTCCTGCGGGATATCAATATGATGGCTGTGAGCATAATGCATTACGCCGGAAGCAACTGTATCATTTACACAAAAAACTGCCGTCGGCCGTTTGTCGCGTTTCTTAAACATCTCCGACATTGCATAAATCCCCCACTCCCGCGTCGGCTGCTGCAATTTTATCAAGTCATGATCTATTTCCAGATGAGCATTATTCAACGCATCAAAATACCCGCCAAGACGGCTCCTGCCGCTCAAATCGTAATCATGTCCTATAAAAGCGATCCTGCGATGCCCCAGACTTATCAAATGCCGCACAGCCTGAAATGCGCCATTGCGGTCATCAGAAACAACTCCGGAAATATTAACATCATCCAAAACGGTATCAAAAAACACAACCGGAACTTTTTTCTCCACGTAAACATCTCTGCATGCAGGATTTGGAACTGCCAGCACCACATCAAAATTCATCTCCGCAAAACGCTCCAGCAGCATTCTTTCTTTAGTTTCAGAATTCCCGGTCAGATGCACAGACAACAGTTGCCCGTTCTGCTGAAAAAACGGCTCCAGACGGGCAAAAATTTTGTAATAAAAAAGCTCATCATCAGGAAATATCAATGCCGCCAGATTGCTTCTCTTTTCCGGCACATCCCGCGCCGCGCCAACAAAACGCCCCTTATGCGGCACGCTGTAAATAACTTTTTCCTCCTCCAGATACATCAATGCACGGCGAAGCGTAACCTGTGTACAATCAAAGAGTTTTGCCATTTTGCGCTCCGATGGCAGTGCATCTCCGTCAAACAAAGAACTGCTGCGGATAAAATCTTTTATCCCATTACTTATTTCAACATATTTTGACGGTCTGCCGCGCTTTTTTGGATACATAAAAACACCTTATTTTTTATAGCGATATACGAATAAATATAGCCCGGATAGTCAAAAATGCGAATTTCTGATATAAAAAAATCATTTTTTTTTCAAAAAACTATTGCAAATAATCAAATAAAAGTTATCTTCTATATTGTATAATACTGTAATCAATATCCATTTCAGGGAGATTTTAACAATGAGTGAAGCAAAAATCCGAAAACTTGATGCAAATCTGCAAGTCATAAACAGCGGCGACGGCGCAATCCTCGCCTCACCCGGTCTGCAGGGCAGAATCCTCTGCACCCTCAACGGTGAGCTGCTGCACAAACTCGATTATGAGCTCGCAGAAAACCCCTCACCCACCGATTTCAACAACCTCGGCGGCAACTCTCTCTGGCCCGCGCCTGAAGGCGGTCCTTTTGCTTACAACTATCCGCCCGGCGGCGACTGGTACGTTCAGGATGACATCAACCGCACACCGTATCAGGTTGAATCAAGCGATGACAAACAGATAACCCTGACCCGCGATGTCGCATTGCTCAACCGCAAAGGCATTACTGTCAAAATGCAGATGTACCGCAAAATCGAACCCGTCTGCACAAAATCATTTAAAGATGCTTACGGCGTTCAAGGTGTTGCATACAAAACACTTGAGCGTTTTGATATGCGCGGGGATTACACTATGGATGAAGCTCTCATTGCCGCGTGGAGTCTGGAACAGTTTTATCTCACTCCGAATGCGATATCTTTCGGCGTATTTGACGGAACTGAAGCAGCCGAAAGCTGCCTCAATGTTAACTTTTACGGTGATCCCCGCCCCAATCTGAGCTATGCAAAAAATGTTTTCTCTTTCCGCCTCGGCGGCGAAAACCGTTTGCAAATCGCAGTTCATCAGGCGCCGAAACCAGTTTGGCTCGGAGCTTATCTCCCCGAACGCGATCTGCTCATCCTGCGCCGCAATCAGATGATCAGCGAAGGCAAATATTTTGATATCGCCGACAATGATCAGCCGCGCGGTCCGTTCACCACCGAAGACTGTTACAGTATCTTCAACGGTTCAGAACAGCTCAAATTTTTTGAACTCGAAACCATCGCTCCAATGAGCGTCAGCGCAGACGGCAAAGTCGCCGGCAGCACCCTCGGCAGCGAAACCTACTGTTTCAAAGGTTCTTTTGAACAGCTCAAAAACCTGCTCACCAAACACCTCGGAGTGGATTCCATTCCCGGTATTTTCTGATATACAAACACTTAACTATAAACAAGGAGCTTGAAAATGGCTGAAATCAAAACAATGTTCGGATTCGACATGGAAACCGATATCGGCAGCTGGACCTCTTTCTACGAAGGATTCCAGAAAGGTACCCCCATCATCCTCGACATCCTCGCAAAACACAACATCAAGGCAACTTTTTACTTCACCGCCGATTCCGTGAAGAAAAACGCCAACATCCTCAAAATGGTCAAAGATGCCGGTCATGAAATCGGCTGCCACACTCTCTTCCACGAGACCATCGGCGATTCTCTCTTTGAGATCCCCGGCATGGTGCCTGTCCTCCCCGAAGAAGTTGAACACCGCCTCGAACTCGCAACCAAGATCATCGAAGATGCAGCCGGCGTCCGTCCCACATCTTTCCGCTGCCCCCGTCTGTTCGGTTCAACCGCAGTCGTAAATGCTTTGGAAAACCTCGGTTACACCAGCGATGCAACCTATCCCATGTACTTCTTCAAAGAACAACTTGAACCCTATCATCCCTCAAAAGATGACTGGACAAAAAAAGGCGATATGAAGATCCTCGAAGTCCCCAACTTCGCCGACCTCTCCATGGATTCCAAAGATGAATACGGCCGCGACATGGACCAGTGGCCCCTCTTCCGTACCGAAAGCGCCGACGCTGTCATGCAGCACATCGACGGTTATATCAAGTACTGCGAAGGCAAAAAAGCAAATCCCTTCATCTGCTTCTATATCCACCCGTGGGAATTCTGGAAGATGCCCGAAGGCCTCATCCACTCCGGCGAAGGCGCAGTCCTCCCCGATCCCTTCATCATCAAAAACTGCGGTGAATATGCAGCAGAACAGTTCGATCTGCTCATCCAGAAACTCAAAGAAAGAGGTTCTGAATTCTACCGCGCCTGCGACCTCGCAGAAATCTATAAATAATAAGTTGAATTTTACAGGAGAGATGGCGCAGAAAAACTTTTCCAAGCTCCACTCCCCTGTATTTTGAAAAACTTAAAAAACAGATTTGAAACAAACCTTAATTTCAACATAAAAAAGTTCACCCCTAAAACAAGGAGAAAAAATGAAAAATTACACTTCTTTCATTCCCCAGCAGGAGTACTTTGACCGCATTGCCAAATTCCAGGCAAACATCAAAGCCGCAGGCCTCGATGCCTGCTTGGTCCATGGTACTGAATCAGACTTCGCCAATGTCCGTTACCTCACCGAATACTGGCCCACCTTTGAACAGGCTGGCGTTTTCGTCCCCGCTGAAGGCGACGCCGTCCTCCTCATCGGTCCCGAAAGCGAAAAATATGCAAAAGGCCGCGCTGTCATCGACAAAGTCGCCATGATGCTCAACTACCGCGAAGCCGCTGAACCCGACTATCCCGGTATCCCCCTCGCAACTTACGCTGACGTTGTCAAAATGTCCGGCTGCAAATCTCTCAAAAAACTCGGTCTTTGCGGTACTGCTGTTATGACCAAACCCACCCTCGACGCTATCGCTGCACAGCTCCCCGGCGTTCAGGTCGTTGTTGCTGAAGATTGCTTCCGTCCCCTCCGCTGGGTCAAATCCGAAAACGAACTCAACTCTCACCGCAAGGCTTTCAAGATTGCTGAAAAAGCTGTCCGCGCCATGCTCAATGAAATGAAACCCGGCATGACCGAATTCCAGGCTCTCTCTATCGCTCAGCGCGAAATCTTCGCAAACGGCGGCGAATATGAAGGACACAGCCTTTACTGCTTCGGTGGCGACCGCACCTCCAACGGTATCAGCCGTCCCACCTATGCAAAACTCAAAAAGAACGAAATCATCCAGCTTAACATCGGCGCACGCGTCGGCGGTTACAGCTCATCCATCGGTATCCCCGTTTACTTCGGCAAACTCCCCAAAGAACAGATGGCTCTCGTTGAATTCGGTCTGCGCGCTCACAAATACACCTTTGAATTGATCAAAGCCGGTGTTGACGCTTGCGATGTCGCCAAGAAATACACCCAGTGGGGTATCGATCAGGGCTGGGGCGATTACATGCTCTACGGTCCCGTCCACGGCCTCGGTATTCAAGAAACTGAATCTCCCTGGATCGAAACCACCTCCAAATACAAACTCCAGAAGAACATGACCTACCAGATCGACACCTTCTTCACCGGAAACGGCTACGGTCTGCGTTGGGAACGCGGTTGTATCATCACTGCTGACGGTTGCGAACTGCTCTCCAAGAAGTTCATGAGTCTGAACTGCTGCAAACTTGACTGAGTTTGAGCGTTTCAGGACGGGAACGGCGGTTCAAACGGCTGCCGTTCCCGGAACCGATACTGCTTTGATCCGGTTTTCATTTCGCAGTCTGACTACGGAATGAAAACCGTGATTTTTTATGGGGAGTTGCCGGATGCAGCAGAAAGATGCCGTATGGAGCGTTAGTGCCGTCAACCGTGCATTGCGGGAGACGATCGAGGGGGCTTTTATGCCTTTCTGGATGGGGGGAGAAGCGGGTTCCGTAATCATCCACCGCTCCGGGCATGTTTATTTGCAAATCAAAGATGAGCGCTCCCA
>JAZSRU010000105.1:0-5212 GCA_045538635.1 Victivallaceae bacterium | reverse complement strand
AGCGTAATAAAACGGGGATGGACATCCCCTTGCGGGGGTGAGGGGGGCGCAATTAGCCCCCTTGCAATAAAAAATCAGTCTATGTTTAGTACAGAGCCTAAAAAATAAAAACAGTTACAGTAAGTTTCTTTCAGATTTTGCGGAGCAAAAATGAAAGTTATACAAGAGTTTTTTGAAGGATAGGGAGGTGCAGGAGGGAAAGGAAAACTTTTTTGCAAAAAAGTTTCCTTTCCCTCCTGCAAATAAAAAACTCAAATCAAATCGTCATTGATTTTGATTGGAATGGAGTAAACTTCTTCCTGAACGGGGTCAAATTGCAGTTTTTTGCCGACGATGATTGAACGCACCAGAGTTGGGATTGGCAGAGTGGTAACGATTGACAATACAACGATTGCATTAAAAAAGTGTTCATCCAGCATTCCGAGGTCTTTGCCGACTGCTGCTGCGGCGAGAGTTGCGGACAACTGTGGTACAGTCATCAAACCGGCACAGAGACCGTGAGTGGTGGAATAACCGGAAAGCTTCATTGCAAAAAGACCCGAAAGCACCTTGCTGCCGACCAGACCTATGACTGTAAAAAGCAGTATTTGCAGATTGCCGATGGAATTGAATACGCGCAAATCAGTATCCATACCGATCGAAATAAACAGGAACGGAATCAGCAAGCCGTATCCGATGCCTTCAAATTTACGGAAAAGTTCTTTGCCGACACTTTTTTTGGCAATGAGCGAAGAAAGTCCCATGCCGGCAATAAATGCACCAACGATCAAGTTTACGCCCAGTAATTCTCCGACAAGCACGGTCAGCATGATGATGAAAAGCAGAATGGTGATGAAAGCATCAGTATTGTCTTCGACTTTATCTGCCAGCCATTTGCCGATTTTATTGACCATAAAAATTGAAACTGCCATATAAATCAGCACTATCAACAGAAATACCGGCAGGAAATAGCTGCCGAAAAATTGGGGATCAATATAATTGAAAAGCGAAAGACCGGAAGAATCCAGTTCCGCTGTGCCGAGAGTTTGTTTTTTCAACTGAACGCTGACTGCCAGCAGAATGATACTCGCAACATCGGTAACAATTGTTGAAATCAGCACTGCCGCACCGAATTTTGTTTTGCTGAGTTTCATTTCACGGATGACCGGGAATACAATGCCGACAGAGTGAGAGGCAAAAAGCGAGGCGTACAGCAATTTGCCAGGCAAATCATCCGGACGGAAATAAGCATAGACAAAAAAGCCTGTTACTGCCGGAATAAGAAATGTCATTATACTCAGCAGAATAACCGGTTTTTTGACATTGTCTATCAGTTTGAAATCCGCTTCCATGCCTGCCAATGCCATCAGAAACACAAGTCCGAGAGAGCCGAGCGCAGCAATAAAAAATGAAAAATTGTTGTAAACTACTTCAGGAGTTCCGAGAAAGTGCAGACCGTTGGTCAAATGTGTAAGCATATTCAATGCATTCGGTCCGGCAAGCATACCGACAATCATTAATGAAATTACTCCGGGAATCCCCCAGCGTTTCAACAGTGCCGGAAAAAATGTTATACATGCCAGAAAAACGAGGAATATGAGTAAAAATGCATCACTTGTCATAAAATCTCCTTTCCCCTGTTTGGGGATTATCTCAGCGGCGCGTCAGCTGCTGTTCAATTATTTCAAGGGAACGCTTGAAATCTTTTGATTTTTCACAAAGTTCAGGGACTTTGCGGGTAGCATTGATGATTGTTGCATGATTTTTGCCGAAAGAAGCCCCGATTTCCGGAAGCGAATGAGCTGTTAATTTACGGCAAAGATACATGGCAGCCATGCGCGGTTCCGCGATATTTTTGGGTCTTGCATTACCGAGCAGATCGTTCATTTTCAAATTAAAATGATGAGCCACTGCACGCTGGATATCTTCAATATAAACAGTTTTTTCCGCAGTTTCTTTGGCAATCAGTGCTGAAAGAATTTTTTCTGCATGAGCGGTGGTAATGACGGTATCTTTTTTCATACCGGAGTAGGCAGTCACACGGACAAATGCGCCTTTGAGACGGCGGACATTGCTGGTGATGTTTTCGGCAATAAATTCAAGAATTGCATCGTTGACTTTGATTTCAACTTTGGGGTCATTGCGCAGAGCCTGGAGAATTGCCAGACGGGTTTCGTAATCCGGCGGGCATATTTCCTGAGTCAGACCGGATTCAAAACGGCTGATCAGGCGCGGTTCAATACCTTCGATGTCACACGGTTGTTTATCTGAAGTCAGAATAATCTGTTTGTGATTGTCATAAAGAGCATTGAAAGTATTGAAAAATTCTTCCTGTGAACGAGGTTTTTTGCTCAATGTATGAACGTCATCGACGAGCAGGATATCCACATCACGCATTGCGGCGCGGAATTCATACATTTTGCGGCCCTGTTCCAGACATTTGACAAATTCATTTACGAGGTCCTCGCATGTTGTATAGCGGACAGTAAGGTTCGGATTGATGGAGAGAGCCTCATTGGCAACCGCTTTGAGCAAATGAGTTTTGCCGACGCCGGTTGAGCCGTACACATAGAGGGGATTGTAAATTTTGCCGGGATTGAGCGCGACGGATCTGACAGTTTCAAAAGCGTAGCGGTTTTCCTCGCCGACAATGAAGTTTTTGAATGTATGATTCGGCAAAGATGAAAGATTGATACCGTAAATTTTGTAATTTGCTTTGTCAATGACAGGAGCTGCCTGTATTGGGGCGGGCTGCTGAACTTCAGGTTCTGCGGCAAAAAGCGGATCATCTGCAAAAAGCAATCCCTGTTCTGAATCCTCTTCAATATTCTGTTTGACTTCAGGTTTTGCCGCGGTGGTTCCTGATGTATTCAGAGCCGGATATCCCTCTATAAATTCAAATGTATAATCATACGAACATTCTGCAATACAGTTTTCGAGCATATAACCGAAATGCTCCCGTATCCAGTCTGCAAAAAATGAATCAGGAACGCCGATCTTGATGATACGGTCATCAGAGATGCACAGCGGAGTGACCTTGTTGAACCATCCGGTGTATGCGGTCATGCTGACAGTCTTTAATTTTGACATAACATTGCTCCAAACAGTTGCAATGTCGCAGTTTATAGAATTCATTACTGATCCTGAACTGAAAAGTTATTAACATTTGTGTATTGTTTTGAAATACACGCTTCGACAGGCTTGTACAATCAAATAGTTACGGAAAAAAACTGAAATTTTACAATTCCTTTCCGTAACCCGTTGGTCACCAAGCCAATCCCGTTTATTTTGACCTCAAAACAGCCATTCATTTGAATTTTCTGTCAAATGAAAAACAGCTGCAAAAATTGTAAGTTGCTGATAATCAAGCATATCTTTTTTTGCAAAAAATCCGCCGTTTGTTGTAACCCCTTTAATTTCAATGTATCACAAAGTTATTAACAAGTTATTAACAACCCTGCGGGGCTTGCCTTGCGGCGAAACATTACTAAATTTAACCGCAAAACAATAATATTCAAATCAAAAAGACAAAGTTTTTGAGAAATTTTTTTGCAAAAAAAATGCCTTTTTGACTTGACAAATTTTTTTCAACCTCAAAGTGTTGAAAAATAAAAATATATTGCTTTTTGTTGCATTTTTCGCTTGACATTATTGCTTTTTATGCTACCTTGACGCAGAAGGAGAAAAAACTATGATTTATGTAGTCGCCATATCAGAAGTAAAGCCCGAATGCCGTGAAAAATTTATCGGACTTGCCAAAAACAATCTGCCCAATGTCCATGCCGAAAAGGGATGTATCATGTACCAGTTGTGCAGTGACTTTGACAGCGGTTTTGCCGCACAGCAGAAATTCGGAGAGAATACACTTGTTTTCGTTGAATGCTGGGAAAATATCGAATGCCTGAAAGCGCATCTGCAAACAGCTCATATGAAAGAGTTTGCAGCTGCTGTCAAAGATTTGCGCACATCATCATCACTCAAAGTGCTTTCAGAGGCATGAGTCAGTCAAGTTTTTGAATAACAGCATTTTGAGCAAATTTCACAACTGCCGCGGCAACAGCTTCAGCAGTTTTATTTTGCCTTGATTCTGAATTAAGTTCGTTTTCCTCTTTTTTGTTGCTGACAAAACCGGCTTCGATCAGAATTGCCGGGCAGGGGGCATTTACCAGAACGCGATAGCGGGCAAATTTTACTCCGCGGTCAACTGCATTGACTGTAGAAATCAAATGTGACTGCAGCAGATAATTGAGATTTATATTTGCCTCATCAAATTTGTTGCCGGGCAGGGGGGGAGTTGCCTTGCCGCCATTTTCATGCGAACTGTCTGCACCCGGAGCAGGGAGCGAAAAACATTCAATGCCGGACGCTTGCGGAGCTGTACCTGAAGCATTGTGGTGAATGCACAGAAAAAGGTCGGCTTTTTGATCTTTTGCGAATTTGCTCCGTTCATCAAGCGGGAGAAAAATATCTTCATTTCTGCTTAAAATCACTTCAAACCCTTTTGCTTCCAGAGCGGCTTTGATTTTGCGGCTGAGCGATAAATTCAAATCTTTTTCTTTGTATTTCAAGCCGACGGCTCCATTGTCATGGCCGCCGTGACCTGCATCAACTACAATGCGTTTTACGGGTGAGGGGAGATAATACTTTTTGTTGAGCAGAGGGTTGATGATTTTTTCAATATCGTTTTCATTGATGCGCAATATATTGTCATCGTCGAATTTTGCGGGCGAGAAAAACCATATTTTTGTATCGTTGAAACGGGCAATGCGGCGATTGAGGTTCATGACAATAGTTCCGCCGATTCCGGTGAGATAAATTTTACGGTTGTCTTCATCATAAGAAAAGTCAAAACCGCTTTGCTCCAGAGCTATTCCGTTTTCTGTGCGGTATTCGATATGTTTGAACATGGTGCATCCTCCTGCCATAATTGTCAAAAGAGAAAGAAAGAGTATTTTTTTCATTTTTATTTTTATTCCATAAATATAAAGCAATTATGAAAATTGCCGTTTAAAAGTATCTGAATGTTCTGTGTAAGATAACATAAAAAAATACATTTTCAAGCACGGATATAAAAAAACGCCGCAATCAGATGGGATGAAGATTTCCATTTTGTAACGCTGAAGATATGACATTGCATCGCCAATGCGATAGCAAATAAAAATGGCGGGTTCCGCCGTCGCCAAAGGCTGTGGCGGGACAGGGGAACGCTATCTTTTTACATTGAAAGCTGGTG
>JAZSRU010000133.1:0-11881 GCA_045538635.1 Victivallaceae bacterium | reverse complement strand
ACGCATAATGTTTCTGCTTTACAAGAGTTTGTTCCGTTTCCCGGTGACAGATATTGCATTTGATAATCATTATTCGCCCTGATTTTTTCAATTTGCAATTTGGATGATCCAGCTTATAATTATTCCAATGGAAAGAGTCATTGCAACATACCATTTCTTGAGCAATATGCAAAATTCTTCCCATCCAACCGTCAATACAAGCATTCCGGCAAAGAAACATATTCCGCCGTACCAGACATCAAAAATATTTTCCAGTTGCGGAAAAATATTGTACAATATTCCAAAAATCAGCAGTGGCAAACACAACGCTCCGCACAAGACCGTACCCGCAGCGAACTGATGATGTTTTTGCACAGGAGCTTTCCCTGCAAAACGTGCGGCAAGTGTTCGTATTGAATAGATTATCCCGGAATATATCATTACATATCTGCACTTTCCAATCGGTTGATATTGCAAATCAGACACCGTCAATGTAATATAGCATCGGCAAGATAAATTTCAATTTGTGATTTTCTTTTATTTACAACAAATTTGCAAAGATGATGCCAACGGGACGCTTCATCCGGCTTTTGCCGCAACCGCCGCGACATGCCCCTTAAAACGCAAAAAGGAGGCAAAGGCGATTCACAGCGTGGACGGTGGCACGGTGCAGTACATTGGCTGCGCCTACGACAATTGGCAGGTGACCGCACCGGACGGCAAAATTTGGAAGGCGGTCAGCGATAGCAGCCTGATCGACCGCAACAGCAGTGCCGAGGTGGTCACCTCGTGTTTGTCGTAAATGCCCTCACCACTCGATGTTTCTTCTCACAATTCCCATACGTCATGTGTTAAGCCTCCTTGTGAAATATAAAATATTATAAAAGTCCACACTTCGTAAGATGCCGCTCCAAATGCAACAAAAGACGGTCATCGTTCTTATTTATGGAACTACATAGGACTTTCCTGATTGACGAAAACACTAACTTTTGAGGCCTCAAAAATAAAGTGCTGTCCTTTTGTGTTTTGTACCAACACATACTTGAAAGACCTATTTGCATCGGAAATATTAAAATCGTAAAAATCGACCCAATAGAAATACTCATTGCTTGATATATAATCGTATTCGACCCAATAATTGATATTGTCAGAACAGTAACCGGATACTCCTTTTTGCGGTTTGACAAGAATCTCTTTTACCGGGGACATACGATGCTGATACTGTTTTGCTTTTAGCCCCTGCGGAATATTGAATTTTTCAGCAATGTATATGTCAAATATACTGCAACCTATATCTGCAAAAAGGTCACACAAATCCCAGTCCTGATCGACATCAAAGCGATGAGTGAAATCATTCCAAACAGAGTGTAAACATCGCCTGTATTTTTTAAAATCGCTTGTTATATTTTTTAACATTAGCATTGTCTCCGTGTAATCACTCAATCGGTTTATTAGATTTAACTCTTTCCGGGAAGCATGAATATATCATTAAATCCTTGCACATTCCGTTCGGTTGATATTGCAAATCAGACGCCGTCAATGTAATATAGCATCGGCAAGATAAATTTCAATTTGCGATTTTCTTTTATTTGTAACAATTTTGCAAGGGGATGATGCCAACGGGATGCTTCATCCGGCTTTTGCCGCAACCGCCGCCACACGCCCCTTAAAACGCAAAAAAGCGGCAAGATTTCTCCTGCCGCCTGAAGGCGTTGCCGTTTTACTCAAGACCAAAATATTTCTTTTGTTCCTCCCAATTTTCAGGCCTGCTTTTTCGCAGCGTTTCCATTGAAATACTCTTTTTCAAAGTCCCATGCAAAATGGCGTGAATGATTTCCGGGGCAAGCAATGTTAAGCGGATTGTTCGGGCTACATAGGCAGTGTCCTTCCCTACTGCCCTTGCCAGTTCTATGGCGTTGCTGTATGTTCCGGAGTTTGTTAATTTCGCTCATGGAATCAATATTCTCCTTGTTTTGAGGAATAGCAGCGGCGCAAAGTCCGACGGATATCAGTAAAAGGCAAATAGTTGCAAAAAAATATTTCTTCATATGGACTTCTGATTATATTTCACGTAATATAGTATGTCGTATAGCATATAGGCAGCCGCAAGTCAAGTCGTTATTACGGTCATCTCCGGCAAAATTGCAAATATGGCTGGTTCTGTACGGAACAGTACAGAGCTTTGTTTATTTGGCAAATGTTTTTTTGAGCAGTGCGGCAGTTGCTTTTTCGTAAGCATTATCGCGTTTGCCCCAGCCGTGTCCGTAATAGGGCTGGTTGAGAATCTGTTTTTCGCCCTTGAGATTGTTGAATGCGGCGTAAATTGATGACGGATAGCACATCGTATCAAAGAATCCGGCGCTGATAACGGCAGGACATTTGACGAATGCGGCAAAGTTGGCAGCGTCAAAATATGCGGCATCATTTGCGAAATTTTTTGTATTGGTTCTGTCCAGAAGCTGCGGCCAGCCGGGAGTGCGTCCGGCAAGTCTGGCGTTGTGGTCGCACAAAGCCGGGACATCAGCAGAAACACATTGAATGGCAGGATTGAGAGCCGCCATAATCAATGCTGAACCGCCGCCCTGACTGCGTCCGACTGCGGCGAGATGTTTGCCGTCCCATTCTTTTATTTCCTTCATGGCATAATCCATGACGCGCATCATGCCGAGGATGGATTTGTAGTAGTAATAAGTTTCGCGTTTCTGTGCGCCCATGTAGAAATACCATACCGGATTGTTGAAACTCAGATAATCTGCGTGGCGGGGGAATGTACGGTCAAAAACAGAGATTGTAACATGGATGGCATCTGATGATTTGTAGAAGCTGAAAACTGAATTACCTGCCGGAGGAACAGTGAAAATTATCGGCAGTTTGCCTTTCCGGTTTTTCGGCATGGTAATGGTGGCATAGGTTTTTGTGCCGCCGAAGTTGCTGCAGGTAAGTTTCCACTGTTTGTGATATGCACTGTCAGGTACGGATTCGAGTTTGAATTCCGGAGCGACCTCTTTGTTGAGCTTTGCAAATTCGCCCTGCCAGTAAGTGATGAGGTCGGCGGGAGCGTTTTTTCCGGCTTTGATTTCATCGGGACTGAAAGCGGCGGCACCGATTTGTTCTTCTGAAAAGAGAGTTCTGCCGTTTTTGTCGGCAAATGAACCGCGCAAAAGCACAAACCCCGGTTCTTTCAAACTGACATTGTATGATGTATCAACGGCAGAAAGAACGATTGATTTTTTGTCAATTTTGTTGCCGTTGACAAAAAGCACGAGATTTACTGTGCCTTCGGTAACGGCTTTGCCGTCTGCATTGACTTTGATACTGAATTCTGCGATTTCGCCTTTTTTGTAAATATGATTGTTGTGGTCGGGAGTGGCTGTCAAGGCGTATTGAACAATCGGTTCTCCCTCAACTTTGAGAGAGTATTCAGTAACTTTTGCCTGGCAATTTGCGGGGATGACGAAGCGTGGACGGACGAGGGTTGTATTTTTGTGTTTTATGGCAAAAGAGGCGGTAAATTCTTTGGCATCTTCTGTGAGTTCAGCCCATGAATTCTGCGTGCCGTTTGAGTTGAAGCCGCTGTGATATTCGTAATAACCGAAACCGAGTTTGCCTTTGCCGGAAGCTTTGATGGTAATTTTTACGGTATTTCCGGCAGCAACTTTAGCGGGCGAGGGACGGAAAAGTATCCAGTTGATGCCGGTAATACCATTGAGAGCAATATTGGTATTTTTCTGTGAAAGAGCGAGCATACCGGGATTTTTTTTCTGCAAACTGCCGTTGGTCGGAGTCCAGTTTTTGAAATTTTCTGCGGCAAAAGCAGTTGAAATAAACACTGATAATACGGTGATGAAAATTTTTTTCATGAATATTCCTTTCAAGATTAAGGTTTTATATTGTAAAATATATTTATTTTTTAATTGTTGTGCATGAAATTGAGCTTTTCAGCGCAGTTTCAATGTCGCAAGCGCCATCAAGGCAAAAAGTCCGGACAATATCCAGAAACGCACGACGATTTGAGTTTCTGTCCAGCCTTTGCGTTCAAAATGGTGATGTATCGGTGTGCAGAGAAAAATCCGTTTGTTGAAAACTCTGAAGCTGATGATTTGAAGTACAACAGAGGCCGCTTCCATTACGAATACTCCGCCGGCAATGAGCAGCAGTAATTCCTGACGCAGAACGACTGCAAATATACCGAGCGCACCGCCGAGTGCCAGACTGCCGGTATCGCCCATAAACATTGAAGCCGGTTTGCAGTTGTGCCAGAGAAATCCTGTGCATCCACCGATGATTGCCAGACCGAAAACCATTGCCTCACCGACACCGTGGATTGAGGAGATATTCAGGTATTCTGCGAAGAATTTATGTCCCATCATATAGGCAATAGCTGAATATGTGAGCATACAGAAAATCATACAGCCGGAGGCAAGTCCGTCTTTGCCGTCGGTCAGATTGACTGCATTGCATGCGGCAACGATGGTCAAAATTGCCAGCGGCACGGTCCAGATGTACCCCTGCAGCAGAGGTTCTTTCATAAACGGCACATTGAGGTCGAGCATGAGTTTTTTGCATTCCGGCAGATAAATGAGAGAAAAAACTGTTATTGCGGCAATTACAGTTTGAGCAATTATTTTGGCTTTGCCTGAAATTCCGCCGCCCTGTTTCAGAAAGACTTTGCGGTAGTCATCGCAGAAGCCGACGAGCATGAATTCAAAAGTTGAGATGATGAAAATCCATGAAAGCATACTGGAAAGTTTCATCCACAATAATGCAGAAACAAGAACTCCGCCGATAAGCAGCAAGCCGCCCATGCATGGAGTTTTTTCTTTTTCTTTGTCGATCATTTCCGGGGGCAGGATGCCTTCATAACGGCTTGCTGCCTGCATATTGAGTTGGCGGAGTTTGCGTGCTGTCCATGAGCCGAGCAGAACGACGATGAGAAATGCAGTGAATGCCGCCGCACCGGCACGGAATGTGATATATTCAAAAAGGCGCAGCGGTCCGAAAATATGTCTTAATTCAGAGAGAAAATATAACATTTTTTAAGATTCCTGTACTTCATATTTTACTGCCAGTTTTTTCAGGGCATCGACCTGTTTGACGGTGAGCTGTTTTTTGCTTTTGAACTGTTTTTCGATTGATTGGAAAAACTTCTGGTCATCAAAAGCGAATCTGCCTTTTTTGGTCGGCGGCTCCCAATTGGTGACAGCTGCGAGTTTGATGAGCAAATCGGCGATTTCCTGATTTTCGGGAGTGCTGACATCGGGAAGTTTATCTTCGACAGGAGTCTGCGGAATTTCGCCTTTAGAGTATTTGTCATAAAGTTTTTTCAAAGCGTTGAGCTGTTTGGGGCTGAGTTCCTTGCCGTCTTTGAACTGTTGTGCGACGGAAGTAAAGAATTTCTTTTCATCGAAAGCAAATCTTCCTTTTTTGACGGGATCTGCCCATACTTTGACTTGTTCAAGAAAGTTGATAATATCCTGGGTGTTGAGTTCAACTGTATTATTATCTGCAGTTCCTGCGGGGATATCGAGTCCCATGATTTCCATTATTTCAGCGGGATTTTCAAACTGGTCGCGGTATTTGATGACCATCCGTTTGAGAACGGCGAGCTGTTTATCGGAAAGGGTTTTGCCGATGGAATTCTGGTTTTCGAGAGATTTGAAGAATTTCTTTTCGTCGAAAGCGCGTCCGGAGCGTCCGGGGACCGGTTCTTCCCATTTGATATTCTGGAAAGCATCAAATATTTTGTTGTATTTTGTATTGGTGCCGTCATTTTCGGACTGGATTTTCTGCGCTTCTTTTTCTTTGAATTCCTGCAATGCCTCTTCAAAATCTGCCCGGACAGAGGATGGAATGGAATTCAAGTCGATACGGTCAGAATATTTGGCAAGCATAGCAAGCATTGCCTGATACTGTTTTGCAGAAATTTTGTTGTCCTTTTTCATCTTTTCCTGAATGGAATTGATAAACTTGCGGTCATCGTAAACGCGTCTGCCGATTTTGCGGGGGGCATCGAATTGGATGTTGTCAAAAATGGCGATGACCTGTTGTGCAATATCTGCCTCGGGTGCATCGTGGTGTTTGGCATTATCCATCCATACGAGGAATTTGTCATAGAAATCGTGCAGCATGCCGGTCCATTCGAGTTTGCCGCTTTCGATATCATCGAGTTCTGTTTCCATTTTTGCGGTGAAGCCGACATCAAAAAGTTCGGGCAGCTGGCTCACGAGGAAGTCATTAACCTGGAATCCTGACTCGGTCGGGATGAGTTTTCCCTTGTCTTTGGCAACATAATTTCTCTGCAGGATCGTACGGACGATAGATGCGTAAGTTGAGGGGCGTCCGATACCGTTTTCCTCAAGTTCCTTGATCAGACTTGCTTCGGAAAAATGGGGGGCCGGTTCGGTGAATTTCTGTTCTTTTTCATAATTGCTGACAGATAGTTTTTCGTTCGGAGTGAGGCTGTTGAGGGTATTTGCAAGAGCAATATTATTCTGAATATTATCTTCTGTTTTTGCATCGGTATAGATCAGGCTGAA
Organism: Victivallaceae bacterium; assembly: GCA_045538635.1. Lineage (GTDB taxonomy): Bacteria > Verrucomicrobiota > Lentisphaeria > Victivallales > Victivallaceae > RGIG5270. The sequence continues at coordinate 5,366 of JAZSRU010000133.1, read as the reverse complement.
TCCGGCATCTTTGGGGACATTGACGCTGGTGCGGAAAGTGTATTTGCTGTTTGACGCACCGTTGATATTGACATCAAGTTTTGTCTGGGTGTAAACTGCCGGAGTCATCTGGCTCGCCACAAAACGCCGCCAGATGAGAGAGTACAGTTTGAAAAGACTGTCATCGAGGAACGGACGGAGTTTTTCGGGAGTATTGTTGACATCGGTGGGCCGGATGGCTTCGTGAGCTTCCTGGGCCTCATTTTTGTTTTTGAAGACATTGAAGCGGGCCGGAGCGAAATTTTCGCCGTAATTCTTTTTGATGAAATTGCTGCAGGCGATTTGAGCTTCACGGGCAATGGTAACAGAGTCGGTTCGCATGTAGGTGATCAAACCGGATGCACCGCCGCTGCCGATATCAATACCTTCATAGAGAGACTGGGCATGTTTCATGGTGTTGCTGGGGGACATCCGGAGTGAACTGCTGGCAGCCTGCTGGAGTGTACTGGTGGTGAAAGGCGGCGGAGCGAATCGTTTTTTCTCACTGCGCTCGACATTATCAACAATACCTTCTTTGCCGCTCAAAATGTCGTCGAGGATTTTCTGCGCTTCATCAGCGGATGATGCTTTGAAGTTTTCATCATTGATTTTGAAAAGTTTGCAGACGATGGTCGAACCGTTTGCTGCGCGGAATTCGAGAGAGAAGAGCCAGTATTCTTCGGGAATGAAATTTCTTATTTCGCGTTCGCGTTCAACGATCAGACGCAAAGCGACACTCTGAACCCGTCCGGCACTCATGCCGCGCTGAAGTTTCTGCCAGAGCAATGGACTTACTTTGTAACCGACAATACGGTCGAGGATGCGTCGGGCCTGCTGTGAATTCACCAGATTCATATCAATTGCGCCTTTATTCTGCATGGCATTTTTGATTGCGCTGGAGGTGATTTCGTGGAAAGTTACGCGATGGAAAGGTTTTGGGTTGCGCTTCTGTTCGAGGAGCTGCTGTAAATGCCATGCGATGGCTTCACCTTCGCGGTCAGGGTCGGGTGCAAGATATATTTCCTCGGCATCTTTGGCGAGGGATTTGAGTTCTTTGACAATTGATCGGCCTTTTGGGGTATCGACATAAATCGGAGCGAAGTTATTTTCGATATCGACACCGATTTCGCGTTCGGGGAGGTCGCGCACATGTCCCATGGAGGCGACGATTTTGTAACTTGAATCGAGCATTTTGCCGATGGTTCTGGCTTTGGTCGGGGATTCGACGATCACTAATTTTGACATAAGTATATAAATCCTTGTGTTTCAGTGGAAATTGATTTTCCGGTTGTTTTTATACATATTATTTTATTATAATAGCAACAAGTAAAATTTTTTCAAGTCGGTTTTTGAAAAATCTCCGATAATAAATGTGAGGTGAGGGCGCGCATGAGCGGCATACGCGGGCGCGCGTGAGAGGTGCTGAAAATGATAAATTCAATGAAATTTTTTTTCTTTTATTTTTTTACCACTTGTATTTTGCAAATATAGAGGTATATTTTGTTGATTGTAAAAAAATGTAATTGTAATTGACTATCATTTTAACATAGGAGAATATGGGAATGAAAAACTTGCAGGGCGTTTATACCGCTTTGGTCACCCCGTATCGCAACGGCGGTGTGGATTATGAGGCAATAAGTAACATTATCGAGCTTCAGATCAAGGGCAAGGTTGCCGGTATTGTTCCCGTCGGAACCACAGGTGAATCCCCCACTTTGAGCTGCGAAGAACATCTCAAAGTTATTGAATTTGTCGTTGAAAAAGTTGCCAAACGCTGTACTGTTATCGCCGGAACCGGTGCAAATTCAACCGCAGAAGCTATTGAATTGACAGTTGAAGCACGCAAGCTCGGCGCAGATGCAACTTTGCAGGTTACTCCGTATTATAACAAACCGACCGAAGAAGGTCAGTATCGCCACTTTATGAGCGTTGCAGAAAAAGGCGAACTTCCGGTCGTTCTTTATAACGTTCCCGGACGCGCTGGAGTGCCTATTTCAGAAAAGAATATCGCGCGCATGAGCGCAAATCCGCTTATCGTGGCTGTCAAAGAGGCCGGCGGCAATGTTGAACGCGTTTCCAAGATCCTCGATATGTGCGATATTACCGTTTTGAGCGGTGATGATGCGCTGACTCTCCCGATGATGTCCGTCGGTGCCAAAGGTATCATCAGTGTTGCCAGCAACCTGATTCCCGCTGAAATGTCGGAAATGGTCGATTCTTTCCTCAAAGGCGACCTCAACAAGGCAATGGAACTGCACAAAAAGTATTACTGCTTCTTCCGCGATCAGTTCATCGAAACCAATCCCATTCCGATCAAAGCGGCAATGGCTATGGCAGGACTTATCGAGGAAAGCTACCGTCTGCCGCTCTGCGAACTTACTGCAGAACACCGTGAACAGTTGAAAAAATCTCTTGTCCGCTGCGGCATTTTGAAGTAAGGAGAATCTGATGGGCACAGATAAAATAATTTGTGAGGCAGCAGAAGTTGCCGCCGCAATTGAAACTATCGCCGATGCCATTATCAAAGATTTCTGCTCAAAAGATAAAATTGAAGAATTTGCACTTGTGGGACTCTTTAAACAGGGAGTCCCTCTTTCTTGCCGTATTGCGCAGATAATTGAGCAGAAATGCAATATAAAGGTGCCGTTGGCGGCTCTGGATATTTCAATGTACCGCGATGATTTCGGAATGCGGAGCGGTTTGCCGATCATCAACGAAACGGTGATACCTTTTGATATGGATATGACTAATATCATTCTCGTCGATGATGTCCTCTCAACCGGACGCACGATCCGTGCCGCTCTCGATGCAGTAACTGATTACGGCAGGCCAAATCTCATCCGCCTGGCGGTGCTGGTTGACCGCGGTGATGTGGAATATCCCATTCGCGCAGATTATATAGGTATGAAAAAACAGGTCGGCACAGATCGCAAAATTAAAGTTGAATTTATTGAAAATGACGGAGTTGACCGCATTTCAGAGATAACATGGAAAAAATAGGTTGAATCATGGATTTTAAATGGACAAAAAAAGATTTGTTAAGTCTTTATGACCTCAGCCGCGAGGAGATTGAGTGTATTCTCGATACCGCACAGGAATTTAAAAAAGTTTCTGAACGCAAGGTCAAAAAAGTTCCCGCTCTGCGCGGCAAAACTGTTGTTAATTTTTTTGTTGAACCCAGTACACGCACCAGAATTTCATTTGAGCTTGCAGAACAGCGTTTGAGTGCCGATATCATCAATGTTGCCGCTGATGTCAGCAGTCTTAAAAAAGGTGAAACTCTGCTCGATACAGTCAAAAATATCGAAGCTTTGCAAGTCGATCTCGTAGTTTTGCGTCATTCAGCTACCGGCGCACAGGATTTCATTGCCAAACATTTGAAATGCGGTGTTATCAATGCCGGTGACGGCGCACACAGCCATCCGACACAGGCTTTGCTGGATATTTTCACCATGCGTGAGAGATTCGGCAGTCTGGAAGGTTTGAATGTTACCATTGTCGGAGATATTCTGCACAGCCGTGTTGCCCGCAGTGATCTCTGGGGATTGACCAAACTCGGTGCCAATGTTACACTCGCAGGGCCTGCAACTCTCGTTCCGCGTGAATTTGAATGTATCCCAAATGTGCGCGTGTGCCATAATATGAAAGATGCTCTTGATGGAGCGGATGTGGTCAATATGCTCCGTATTCAGCATGAACGCCAGACCAGCGGATTTTTTCCCAGCACCAATGAATATTCCAAATATTTCGGTTTGAATTCCGGTACGATCAAGTATTTGAGCAAGGATGCCATGGTTATGCATCCCGGACCGATCAACCGTGAAGTTGAAATCGCTTCAGAAATCGCCGACGGCCCGCAATCTGTTATTCTTCAGCAGGTAACAAACGGTCTTGCCGTCCGTATGGCTGTATTGTTCTTAGTCGCGGAGTGTGTAAAATGAGAAAATCATATATTTTGAAAAATGTCCGTGTGGTTGACCCCAACCGCAATATTGATGAAGTCATGGATCTCGGAATCGAAAACGGTGTCATGGCTGATCCCGCAGCTCTCAAAGATGCTGAAATTATTGATCTTACCGGCAAAATTGCCGCTCCCGGTTTCATGGATATCCATGTCCATTTGCGTCAGCCCGGCAATACTGCTGCTGAAACTGTTGAAACCGGAACCCGTGCCGCTGCATACGGCGGTTTTACCGCTATCGTGCCAATGCCCAATACCAGCCCCGCTGCTGATACTCCGGGAGCAATTGAATTGCTTAAAAAAATCGCTGCCGAATGCAGTCCGGTCAAAGTTTATCCCTGCGGCTGCATGACCAAAGGTTTTGCCGGTCAGGAAATGGCCGGTATCGGCGGATTGCACAGCGCCGGAGTTTATGCATTGAGCGATGACGGCAAATGTGTTCAAAATAATTTTCTTATGCGCAATATTGTGCGTTATGCCAAATCATTCAACCTGCCGATCCTGGATCACTGCGAAGAGGAAACTCTTTTTACCGGCGGCGTGATGAATGAGGGCAAATGGTCAGTTCTGCTCGGCATGGACGGAATCCCCGGTGCGGCAGAAGAGATCATTGTTGCCCGTGATATTATTTTTGCCCGTGAAATCGACTGGAAAATACATTTGCAGCACATCAGCGTTAAAGAAAGCGTCGATATGGTTCGCCGCGCCCGCAAAAACGGTGTCAAAGTTACTGCAGAAGCAACTCCGCATCATATTTCATTGACTGATGACTGTATCCGTACATATAATACCAATTACAAAATGAATCCGCCTCTGCGTACAGAGGATGACCGTCAGGCTTTGCTGCAGGGATTGGCAGATGGTACAATTACGGTTATTGCCACGGATCATGCTCCGCATACCGGTACTGCCAAGCTGGTTGAATTCAATCATGCTCCGTTCGGTATCATCGGACTGGAAACTGCGGTTTCAGTCTGTCTGAAAGAGCTTGTTCACAGCAATCTGCTTTCAATGAAGGATTTTGTTGCCAAGTTCACAACCGGACCTGCGGATGTTCTCGGTTTTGAAAATTATGATTTGCGTATCGGCAATCCTGCTGATATTACAGTTATCGACCTTGAAAAGAAAGTAAAAGTCGATGCCGCAAATTTCCATTCAAAATCATCAAATTCACCTTATATCGGCATGGAATTTACCGGCGCACCGGTCATGACGATCGTTGATGGAAAAATTGTTGCTGATATGCGGTAATTCTTTTTCTACTTGTTCTGAATAATAAAAAAGCGGTTGTTGCAAAAATGATTCTGCGGGAAAGACACCTTTTTGAAAAAAGGTTATCTTCCCCGCACCCCATCTTTCAAAAACTTTTAAGAGGAATTGCTTTTAT
>JAZSRU010000182.1:0-2448 GCA_045538635.1 Victivallaceae bacterium | reverse complement strand
CCGTTTTTTTGCGCATTTTTAGTTCTTTTGCCGGGCATGTTTATAAAGAAAGAAGAGCCCCAGTGCCATACAAATGGGAAATGTCGTTGCCGCAAGCAAACCATTTTTCAGATTTTCCCCTGTAAGTTCTGCTACTTTTCCAACGGTTACAGGGCCAACGGTTGCACCAAGATCCCCTGCCAATGCAAGAAATGCAAACATTGCAGTTCCTCCGGTCGGACACTTCCTGGAGGAAAGACTGATCGTTCCCGGCCACATGATTCCTACTGCAAGACCGCAAAGGGCACAGCCGATCAAGCCCAATATTGCCCAGGATGATAACGATGCCAGCAAATAGCATATAACAGCAAAAATACTGCATAAAAGCATCGTTTTTACCAAGTTAAGCTTTTCACTCATTTTGCCGTATGTCATACGGGCAACTCCCATAAAGGCGGCAAAAAGACACGGTCCTGCCAAATCTCCGATTGTCTTGGAAACTTTCAGCGCAGATTCTGTAAATGCCGACGCCCATTGCGACATCGTCGCTTCGGATGAACCAGTGCAAACCATCAGAAATATCATCATCCAGAACATCGGCACACGCAACAGCTGACGGATGCTCATGCTGCTGCCGTCGGCACCGAGTGTTTCAATCGTACAGCTGATAAAATTGATGGCATTATATAACGGAATCAATGACCAGAGTACTGTCAGTATTTTCCAATATTCTATGCCGAATATTGCAAAAAACAAGGTCGAACCCAAAATAACGCTGACTGCGCCCCAACAGTAAAAAGAATGAAGCAGACTCATTACACCGTCTTTGTTTTCAAAAGGACACGCTTCAACAATCGGACTTAAAAGAACTTCGATCAAACCGCTGCCGATTGCATAAAGTGCCACTGCTATCAGAATCCCCGCAACAGCATTCGGCAGCACTTCCGGCAGAAATGTCAGAAGTATCAAGCCAGCTGATGATACCAGCTGTGAGGTAATAACGCAAAGCCTGTAACCGATTTTGTCCGCCCATTTTGCCGCGACGATATCCACCAGAAATTGAGTGAAATAAAACACCAGCGGAATCAAAGCGATTTGTTCAAGACTGATTTTGTAATTTTCTTTGAAAGTCAAAAAAAGCAAAGGGGTGAAATTGGCTGAAATAGCTTGAGTTATAAAACCGATATAGCAGGCTGTCAATGTTTTTTGGTAATTCTTCTGTTGTTTCATAATATTCTCCTGTGATAATGATAATCCAATATTATATCACCAAAAACAGGATATATCAATCCGCTGTTTTGCCAAAAACAGTAACTATTTACCCAAATTGCAATATTTTCCGGGCGTAACACCGTATTTTGTCTTAAATTGTTTACGGAAATAATTTACGGAGTTGAAACCGCAAGAATTGCAGACTTCATCAATGGTATAAATTTTTTCTGCGAGCATTTTTTGTGCCATTTGCAAACGGTGCTGAATAACCATCTCGACCGGGGAAGTGTTCATAAAATTTTTGAAACACCGTCCGACTTCGCTGCGGCTGATATTGGCGGCGCGGGCGAGATCTTTCAGGGTAATCTGTTCCTGATAATGAGTGTAAATAAAATCAAGCATTTTTTGCAGCCGTATCTGATTAACAAGTTGGATACGATTCGATTTATGCCGGGGAAATGTATCTATGTTGGAATAAATATATTCAAAAATCTGACTCACATCTCTTTGGATCATCATTTCGTAACATGGCGGCTGATTCCGGAAACAATGATAGATATTCAGAATAAAATCTTTTATATTTTGCCGGGATTTATCGTTTCCGGGAAATACAATAAAGGGCAGATCATCACATTGCTGAAGTGGAGCAATATATTTTTGGTATATTTGACTCCCTTCCGGTGCAATCAGATTGCCGGAAAAAACAACATTGGGCATGGGGTCGGGAATTTTTCCTGCAATTTGTCTGATGCCGTGAAGGATATTTCCATTTACAAAAATACTATCGCCGGGATTCAAAATAATATGTTTTTCTCCGACTTGATAATCCAATATTCCGGTTTCTGCCGTTGCAATTTCAAATCCCGGATGCCAATGCAAAGGGCCGCTCCATTGCCACAGAGATTCCAACTCATCATGAAAAAAAGAAATCGGAAAGACCACAGGATCATAGGGTATCTGCTCTTTCAGTTGGCTATCAATAATAACAGGCATTATTTTCTCCTCAATTAATTTTTGAAGAGTAATATATCGCCTGTCTCGAGCATTTTCAACTGCGGCACTGCAAAAAACAGCGTTTACATGGATGTGGCGTGGCAATTATTTTTTCTTATTAGTTACCCGAATTATTAAATGAATAAGAAAAACAGGGATTGATGTTATCCATAAATAAAGCCATCCAAAAAATAAAGCGAATACCCCTTCCGGCCCTTGCAAGCTCATTGGATCAAGTAAATACCGGAAATAAATAACTCCATT
>JAZSRU010000043.1:0-4992 GCA_045538635.1 Victivallaceae bacterium | reverse complement strand
GGCGTATGAAGCATTTTGCGGCATTGCCGCAAAATATGAAGCGCAGTAAAAAGAAACACATCCACCCGCCGACAGGCGAAAACTTCACGGGCAGCACAAGCTGACCTCTTCACAAGCGACCACAGGGAGCGACTTCACAAGTAAGTCTTCTCTGGTGTTTGGTGAAGATGCGAAGAAAAGGCTGCGCCTTTTGAGTGAAGTTGTGCTTCGCACAGTTAAGAGAAGACTTACGTCTTCGTTCGCCATTTTTTTTGCAAAAAAAATGGCGGAGGAGGGGGGATTCGAACCCACGGTACAGTTGCCCGTACACAACATTTCCAATGTTGCGCCTTCGACCACTCGACCACTCCTCCGCGGTAACAAGTATTTTATAATATACAATGTTATTTTATTTTTGCAAGTCTTTTTTTACAGTTTTTTTTATTTTTGTACCGTCAGCGACGGAATATAAAGAATACCGCACCAAGAATACACAGCCCCGCCCACAGATAATTCCAGCTCAAATGTTCTTTGGCATAAAATATTGCATAAAGCGAAAATACACTCAAACTGATCACTTCCTGCATGATTTTCAGCTGGCTCAATTCCAGACAATGATTGCCGATACGGTTAGCCGGAACTTGCAGCAGATATTCAAAAAATGCAATCCCCCAGCTCATCACCACCACAAAAATCAACGGTTTACTGCCCCAATTCTTCAAATGTCCGTACCACGCAAAAGTCATGAATACATTTGACATGATAAGAAGAATAACTGTTTTCAGCAAAATTGTGTAATTCATTTGTTCACCGGTTATTTTTCTGCAATTTCCATTGTGAGAGTATGGCTTTCTCCTTTTTTCAGCACGATAACATCTTTGCCGGCATTGACTGTTTCAACGCAGATCATGGTATGATATTCCTCATCTCCGAAATCGGGCATGGCGATTGATTTTTTAATCCACGGATTCCAGACAACTGTTGAACTGCTGTCTTTTTTGCTGATCTCAATTTTCCGGTCTGTAACTTCATCGACCAGAGTGCATGCCGCAGTTGTATCCATGAAAACGCGATCGACTTCCTGATCGATACGGACATCTCCGGTCTGCATTTTTTCAACTCCGCCGTCAACTTTGTCGATATAAGCAGTATTTTTCAAGCCCTCGACCCGGAGTTTTGTGCAGTCTGAAACATTGAAATAGGTATGAAATGCTTCGGTCAACGCAAAATCTTTTTCGCCGTTATTGGTAGTTTTTATACTCATTTTGAGAGTGGAACCAACAATTATTTCAATTTCCGCATCAAGCGCACCGAACTCATCGGGCAGACGCGAACCCGGCAAAGACAGAACAAGTTTGCTTGAACCGTCGGCACATTCGCTTTTCTCCTTGACATCCCAGACGGAAATGCGTGCAAGTCCGTGTGAGGGAAGTTTGCGTTCAGCATCGCTGAAAGGGCCGAACCACGGCCAGCAGACCGGAATTCCTCCGCGGATGGGTTTGCCGTATTCCATATAGCTTTTATCGCTCATCCAGAGGATATCTCCGGAATTTGCTTTCTGGTAAGATATGACATGCGCGCCCATCAGCGAAATCATCGCTGAACCGAGAGAGTTTTTAACTTCGACAAGCTGCATTGCTCCTGCTGTCTGCCAATCATTGAACATAATTTATCTCCTTGTATATTGACTTCAGAATTCTTCGTCGTAAACTTCAACATTATTTTTAAGCTGATTCTGCAGAACTTTCATCGCGCCGGATTCGCGCATAACGCTGTCTTCCGGCAGGATAAAATTCAATTCCGCTCCGTTTTTGGCAAGCATTTTGCTGCCCCAAAGCATTATTTCAAAAAAGTCCTCCACGCTCCAATGCATCAATTCTTCACGCCCGGGGCGTTCCAGATGCGCAGCATCAAAACAGAGAAAATTCTCTGCCTGAATCGAAACATTTGTACTGCTCTTCCGGAGAATGTCACGCATTGAACGGCGGACAATCGGAGAACTCATACAGTCTTTTTCCTGTATCAACATTTCATAAGTGCGGGCATCTGTTGATTTTTCAGCAAAAGCGATATAACTCTTGAACCGGAAAGAACGCTTCGGCATTGCAAACTCCGCCGGAACATTCAATGCATGACGGCGGACAACGATTTTACCATTATCCCCCTCAACAGTAAATTCCGCGCTGCAATGCTCATAAAGTTCAACCGTCCGATGCCGCCACAAGTCATTGCCACAGCCGAATTCAGCAAATGCTCCGGCTGTATCTTCGACCTGAAGAGCCAGAAACGGCAACTCAGATTTGTAAAAAACTTGTTTATCGACGTTCAATTCAAAATTGTCAAGTACGATTTTGCCGCCATCAGCACGGAAAACACGGAGAGTTTTCAATTCACCCTCAAAAACAATATCTTCCAGTTTCAGATCTTCAATTGAGCCTTTGCCGGGATCAACATCGACAGTCATCCTGACAAAACCGGATGAGCTTTCAAAACGGTGTTTGACCTTGAATTCAGTACCGAATGGAATAGTTTGAAATATCTCCGCCTCTGCCCCGAAATTATCAAGCTGGCTGTGGACTTTGAATTTATCCGTCAGACAGCCGTCTTCTCCGAATGTGTTGCAATGTACTCCGCCGATCTTCATCGACAGAGTACCGGGGAGCGAGAGAACAGCCACTTTGCCATCCCCTGCCCTCAATGCCATTTCAAAATCCGGAGAAAAAATTTTCTTCTCCGAGGCAGAAAACATCATGCGCATTATCAATTCTCCTGTGATTTGCGAATGCGTTCACGGACACTCTTTTCGTATGCGTCAAGATCGTCGATCGCAATGCGGGCGACACCGGTTTTCATAGCGGCAGCGGCAACTTTACGGGCTACACGGGGGACTACGCGGACATCAAAAGGTTTGGGAATGACATAATTTGTTGACAAGGGACAATCTGCGTCAAACATACCGGCAGCTGTATCTGCGGGATATGCAATGGCGAGGTCTTTTTTGACTTCATCATCAATTTTTTCTGCAGCAAGTTCAGCCAGAGCTTCAGAAGCGGCGAGCTTCATTGCCTCATTGTTATCAGTGGCGCGGACATCCGGCGCACCACGGAAAATGCCGGGGAATCCGAGAACGTTATTGATCTGATTGGCAAAGTCGCTGCGGCCGGTACCAACGACAGCGGCTCCGGCTGCAACTGCAATATCGGGCATAATTTCAGGAACGGGATTCGCCATAGCGAAAATAATTGCACCTTTGTTCATGGATTTGACCATTTCTGCAGTAACGCAGTTGGGAGCGGAGAAGCCGAGGAAAATATCTGCCCCTTTCATAGCGTCTTCGAGAGTGCGCATTTCAGTATCGATGGCGAAGCGTTTTTTCTGCTCATTCAAATCGGTACGGCCGGTATGGATGACGCCTTTTGAGTCGCACATGACAAAATTTTCGCGTTTTGCACCGCCGGTGATATAAAATTCACTGCATGAAATACCGGCAGCACCGGCACCATTGACAACAAAGCGGCAGTCTTCGATTTTTTTGCCGACAATCTTCAAACCGTTGATAATAGCGGCAAAAGAGATGATCGCAGTACCATGCTGATCGTCATGAAAAACCGGAATATTCATTCTGCTTTTGAGAGTTTTTTCAACTTCAAAACAGGCGGGTGCGCCGATATCTTCAAGGTTGATACCGCCGAAACTCGGTTCGAGGCGTTCAACAGTTTCAATCAGTTTTGCGGCATCTGTACGACCTTTTTCATTGGCGACTTTTGAGACACAGAGCGGAATGGAATCAATATCAGCGAAACGCTTGAAGAGGACTGATTTTCCTTCCATAACGGGAATACCGGCTTCAGCACCGATATTGCCGAGACCGAGAACCGCAGTACCATCGCTGATGACAGCGACCATATTGCCTTTTGAAGTATAATCCCAGACTTTTTCAGGAGATTTTTCAATTTCCAGACATGGAGTTGCCACACCGGGGGTGTAAGCGAGAGCCAAATCCTGCTGGGTACGGCATTCCTTGCTGGAAGCGACGGTTATTTTTCCGGGTTTGCCTTCACTGTGATAGACGAGTGCAAGTTCTTTCAAATCAGCCATTTTTAAACTCCTTTGTCCTGAAAGATTAAAAGTAAAAATAACATTATATAATATAGCACATATAACTTTTTTTTCAATATGATAAACATATATGAAAATCCTGAAAAAAATAAAAAATCATAACCGGAAATAAAGTAATAAAATTTTCTCAAAAAAAATTTCTGATTTTTTTATTTTTTCCTCTTGACACCAAGGTAATGTGCAGATAATAGTATTCATTAACGATGGAAATTATACCATTTTTCAGTATAAAATGAGAGATTTGAGAGGATTGAGAACAGTGGAAAGTTTTGAGAAAAAGGTACAAGCAAAATCAACAAACATGATATAATATACATTATCGGAAGTTTTTTAGGAAGGCGGAAAAACTTTTTTCTTGATTAAAAGAAAAAATGATTTTTCCGCCTCCCTAAGACCCTCCACCTTTTCAAAAAAGAAAAGGGTACTTTTTGAATAAAGTACATAAGCTTTCTCGGAGTAAGTAAAGCGCGGTTAGCGCCGCGAGGACAGGAGCGTTTCACGAGCTTCAGCGAAGTGAGCGCAGGCAGATAACTGCCAAGCAGCGACGTCGGCCGAAGCGAGCCTCCCCGGCGTAGGCGAGCGAAGCGAGTCCGATGAGGGGCGAGCCGCCTTAAGCGGCGAAGGGTAAGCCCGCCGCGCAACTACTGTAAGCGGTGCGGCGGGCGCTGTAACTGCATCGGGCTTCAAACAACGGAAGAATTTGAAAGGAGAAAAGTTTTTCTTTGTTACTTTCTTTTCCTAAAAAGAAAGTAAGTATTGAGAACGATTGAGAATATTGCGAGGCGTGAACAAACCTCCCAAAACATCCCACAGAACCTTAACCCTAACAGAAAGGATAAAAAATATGAAAACAACCTCAAAAAAACATGAAAGAATGTATATTATCGGAAGTTT
>JAZSRU010000136.1:0-11313 GCA_045538635.1 Victivallaceae bacterium | reverse complement strand
GCGTCGCTTCCTGGCAGAAGCATTACAGAACGCGAATAGGAGCAAGACAAAAGCAGCTTTTTAGAATCATCTTTCGCTGATTATCAACTTTTTTACGATTTTTTCGCAAATAAAACTTGACAAATAGTCTCTCATAGGAGCGAAGCCTTGCGGCTTCGTTCGCCATTTTTTTGACAAAAAAAATACTCTTATGGGATTGCCTTCATTTCATTCAGGCTATCCCGCATTTTTGCAAAAAAAATGGCGGAGAGGGCGGGATTCGAACCCGCGGTAAGATTACTCCTACGACAGTTTAGCAAACTGTTGCTTTCGGCCACTCAGCCACCTCTCCGCATTTATGCGCTCTTATAAGATATACCATTTTTGCGTGAAATCAAGTTTTTTTCAGAAAAAATTCCATTTTTTTTGATCTTATCTGTTTTTTTCATAAAAATTAACTGTGCCGGAATAAGTGACTGTTTAATTTACAAAAATTCAAAATACGACCCGTTTTTTCGATTATATGATATTTTTTGTCCGTTTCATACAAAGAAAAAACTTTTTCAACTTGAAAAATCATTTTTTAATGGTAAATTTATTATACACTTGATATGCTTTATTTTAGACTTGATGAACAGGCAAAATAGAAATCAGGTGCTTTTTTATTTTTTACAAAATTTCAAACAATAATATTTTTAACAAAGGATTGAAAAATGAGCATATTCAATCAGCCGGTACAGCAGATACAAATCTTATCGCTGTTACTGGCAGCAGGCGGTATCATCAGTGCATTTTTCAACAGCCGTCTCCGCGGGCGCATTTTTGCGGTATTCGCCGGTACGGTTGGTCTGTACAGCACAGTGTTGATGCTGTTCGGGAGCAAAGTGCATGAAGATGCAGTATTCAAATTCGGCGGAATGTCGTTTTCGCTGGATGCATTATCATCATTCTTTATTGCGACAGTTGGATTGGGGATATTCTTTTTTGCCCTGTTTAATGCTTCGCTGGCTGGAAATTCTCGTGCGTATGAGCAGAAAAACCGTTTCTACTATGGAACATTGGGATTTTTCTGTGCTTCAATGCTGCTGGTGCCGACCATTAACATTGACGGTACATTGCAATCCGCATTGCTTTTCATGACTGTATGGGAAATCATGTCATTGGCATCATTCCTGTTGATAATCTGCAGCGAAGAGGTCAAGAATGTATCACGCAATGCGTTGACATATCTGCTGGTCATGCATATTTCTGCGGCATTTCTGACATTGGGTTTCATTTCGATATCAGGCAGTGCTTATCCGGGCAATATTTTTGCGTACTGGGCATTATTTATCGGTTTCGGCATCAAGCTCGGATTGTTCCCGACTCATTTCTATATGGCGGACAGCTATGAAACTGCGCCCGGCGCATCAGCTGGTCTGATCTCCGGAGTGATGATAAATATGGCAATATACGGAATTTTGCGCACATTCCAATCCTGCATGCAATATGCCGGATTTTTCGGTTATATACTTCTGACTGTCGGTGTGTTGAGTGCCATGTGGGGCGTTTTCCGCGCTTTGGCGGAAAACCGCGCCAAACGCGTACTTGCCGGCAGCAGTATGGAAAATATGGGACTGATCATCATGGGAGTTGGAGTTTTTCTGATTGCAGAATATGTTCATCATACAGTCGTTGCCGGCAGATTGGCATTGGCGGCTCTGCTAATCCACTCATTGAATCACTCCATATTCAAATCCCAGCTTTTCTATGCGGTGGATTTGATCCGCAATCACTGCGGCACATCGGATCTGGATTTGCTTGGCGGGCAATTCCGTATTTTCAAGAGCTTGAAAAAAAGTTCATTGATTGCGGTTCTGGGGATTTCCTCTCTGCCGCCACTGAACGGCTTTATCGGTAAATTTCTTTTATATGCATCATTTTTCTCGCTGATGTTTGAAGCGGATTCAAAGCGTCTGGCATTGATTTGCGTCTGCTGTCTGGTAATATTGGGGACAGTCGGAGCATTGAGTCTGTTTGTTTTTGTCAAATTTTACTCGATGATATTCCTCGGCTGTGCGCGTTCTGAATTTGCTGAAGGTCACAAGCCGGTTGAAAATAAATTAAATGTATTTGTTTTGAGCCTGATGTCATTGCTCTCATTGACAATTGGTATTTACCCATTGATTTTTTCATTCAGCAGCGGCAAGTTCCACGATATATTGAAAGCGTTGAGCTGCAATGCACTTCTGATCATTTTTATGTCATTGCTGTTCTGGGGGCTGCGTCATATCCTGACAGCAAAAAACGGTTCAAAACGAGTTCCGACATGGGGCTGCGGATACAGCAATATAACTCCGCGAATGGAATATACCGCAGATTCATTGAGTCTGCCGCTGATGCGTTTGCTGGATAAACTTTTTCCGCGCCGCGAAAACAATGATGTTCTGACTGAATTGTATCCGCAGAATACAGATCGCAGTTATGAAGTGCGCAATCCGATCAAGGAGGGGATTGAATATTTGTGCGGCATATTGAATAATCTGCTTGGCAAACTGCAATTTCTGCAATCCGGAATGATGCAGAGTTATCTGTGGATAAGCGTATTGTTTCTGGTGCTGACAATAATTTATGCGATTTTCACGAGTCCCGGATCGGAGGTGCTGAAATGAAAGGTGTGATTTTGAATATCGTTATAAATATAGTATTCCTTTTTATTCTGCCGTATTTGATGTATGGTATAATAAAGAAAGTCAAAGCATTTTTTGCCCGCCGCAAAGGGCCCTCAATATGGCAGTATGGTTTTGACCTTTTCAAACTGTTGAAAAAAGGCGAAATGCTGACTGTATTTGCCGGTCTCCGCAACGGTGGAGTGCTGGCATTGAGCGGTGTGCTGGCGGCAGCAATGATAATGCCGCAAATCAGCGGCAAGGGAATCTTGAATCTCGGGTATTACGATTATATATTCTTTATATATATGTTGAGTTTTTCGCGCTTTTTCACTGTGATTGCTGCGTTGGAAAGCGGATGCAGTTTTGAAGGCATGGGCAGCAGCCGCGAACTGATTTTTTCCGTAACCGGCGAAATTGCTCTGATGATGACTGTTGCTTCGCTTGCTTTTTACACCCGTGCAGAAAGCTTCAGCAAATTATTCAGCACCATTGCAGTGGGCGGCGGCGAAGGATTTATTATCGCTCTGCTGGCTGGAGTCATCCTGTTCATCCTGATGCTGTTGGAAGGCAGCCGTATGCCGATAGATGATCCGGAAACACATCTTGAACTGACTATGATCCATGAGGCAATGGTACTGGATCAATCCGGCCCGCAGCTGGCATTCATGAGCTATGCCGGAATGGTCAAAGTATATTTATTCGCTTCATTTATTCTGTCGCTGGTGCTGGCGGTATGGCGCGACAGCAGATATTACATGCTGTTTTTCCTGTTGGGAATCGTGATAATTTCTGTCATAATAGGAGTTATTGAATCATTGCAGGCGCGTTTGCGAATGGTTCATGTTCAGCAATATATCTTTTTCTCTGCGGCTCTGTCATTGATACTGCTGTTGAGTGTAATTGTTTTTCAGGGGTGAAAAATGGATAATATTGAATTTATAGTTTCTGTTATGCTGCTGGTATCGCTGTTGCGGGTATCGGTCAGCGGCCGTTTGGAAGTTTATATCAAAACGCTTTCTATTCAGGGATTGCTGTTGTTCTCGCTTGTATTTTTTACCGTAGGACACGAAAGTTATATCACTATGGCAGTCGCAGTCATTGAAACATTGCTGCTGAAAGCGTTATTCGTCCCCTTCTATCTGAATAAAGTCATCAAAGATAATAATATCAAACGCGAAACTGAACCCTATGTGCCGCATATTTTTTCATTGCTCATGGTCAGTCTGGGTATAGGTATCAGCATGGCGGCGGCATATTATATGAAAAACGAACTGCCGGAAATCAAAATTGAACTGCTCGGCAGTGGTATTGCTATGATATTGTGCGGCATGTTCGTGATTTTGAGCCGCAAAAAACTCATTACTCATATCATGGGTTATTGCATATTGGAAAACGGAATTTTTCTGTTGAGTCTGGCTGCGGCAAAAGAATTGCCTGTCATCGTCAGTCTGGGAGTTGCTCTGGATGCATTTATCTGGGTTCTGCTGGTCGGCATTCTGGTTAAAATCATCCGCATTGAACTCAAGAGTCAGTCAATTGATGAACTGAAAGGATTGAAGAACTGAAATGGATACTTTTATTATTGTAATTTTGCTGTTTGCTCTTGCAGCATGGCTGAACAAAGGAGTAAAAGCCGGAAGCAGAATATTTTTCACTTTTGCATTGCTGCATTTGCTGGCATCTCTGCTGATGACAGGATATTTTGTAACCGCAAACGGCAATGCTCAATGCATTATCAAATCATTGCTGCTGCCCGTCGATCTTATGGCTGATAAATTGAACAGTTATTTCCTGTTGGTCGACTCTCTGGTCGTAATGGCAGTGGCATGGTACAATCTGGACTTCGTTCTCCGCAAAGAGGAAGAACCATATCAGTCCAAAAGTCCGTTATATCATGCATCGCTGATCGGCTTTATCGGAGCGATGGATATGGCAATCCTGTCTGATAATCTGGGCATGGTCTGGGTTTTCATCGAACTTTCGACCCTGTTGAGTGCATTGCTGATAGCTCATCATGGATCGGCTCATTCATTGGAAGCGACCTGGAAATATGTTTTCATCTGCTCAGTCGGAATCGCATTTGCTTTTGCCGGAATCGTATTTTTGCTGATAGCGTCAGACGGAAATCTTAATTTCAGCAGTTTGAAATTGAATGGAGAAAAACTTTTTGCCGTGAAACTGGCTCTGCCGTTCCTGATAATCGGCTTCGGTACAAAAGCCGGACTTGCACCGGTGCATAACTGGCTGCCGGATGCTCACAGCGAAGCTCCGACTCCGGTATCAGCATTGCTATCGGCATCTCTTTTGAACAGCGCATTGCTGCCGATAGTGCGTGTATTGAATGTTACCAAAGGCACAGTTTTGGCTGATTTCGGAGCTGTAATATTGTTGACAATGGGATTTCTTTCGCTGGCAGTCGCGGCGGTATTTATATCTCATGCATACAATTACAAGCGCATGTTGGCCTATTCCTCTGTTGAAAATATGGGAATCCTGGCAATTGCAGTCGCATTGGGCAGTAAAGAAGGTTTGATGCTTCACCTTGCAGGCCATTCTCTGGTCAAATGCGCATTGTTCCTGATCGCAGGCAATATTCTGAGCTTGTACGGTTCAAAACTTATCAAAGATGTCAAAGGCCTGGTTAGAATCAATAAGCCGATAGCTTATATCTTCCTGATCGGCATACTTGCAATCATGGGATTTGTGCCGTTTGTATTGTTTGCCAGTGAATTTGTTATTATCTGCGCATTGTTTGCCGGCAATAAATTTCTGTGCGTGCTTTTTATCCTGCTGTTGACAGTAGTGATGTACGGACTCGGCAGAAATATGCTGATGATGGTACGCGGAGAACCGTCAATTACAGAATCAGGTTATAAATTCAGAATTTCCGCAATTGCTCCGTCAGTTATATTGCTGATACTGGCAATGATTTATTTCTGTGCGGTGTTGTACAGCGGAAATCTTCAGAAACTTTGTGCAGTTTTAATCGGATGAGGTGTCTATGATAGAGGTAAAAAACAATCATTGTATTGCGCTTGAGGAACTGCAGAGTGTTCCGTATGAATTTTTCATGGAAAGTGTCTTTGCCCAGCATTTCCGCTGTATGAATGCGGCGGCGCGGCGCAAAGGGATATCCGGACTTGATGTATATTTTCTCTTTATGTCCTCCACCGGGTCACTTTATGTTGAATATGTCGAAATGGATTTGGATAAAGAATATCCGTCAATCGGCAAAATTATTCCGTCATGGGTCAATTTTGAACGCGAACTCGCCGAAAATTTCGGTGTCAGATATTCCAATCATCCGTGGCTTAAACCCGTCCGCTTCCCCAAAGATGCCTGCC
Organism: Victivallaceae bacterium; assembly: GCA_045538635.1. Classification (GTDB taxonomy): domain Bacteria; phylum Verrucomicrobiota; class Lentisphaeria; order Victivallales; family Victivallaceae; genus RGIG5270. The sequence goes on along the minus strand of JAZSRU010000136.1, from coordinate 5,339 downwards.
ATAAACTCTCAATGGCTGAATATCCCTTTTTCAAAGAAACCGGCAGCGGTGTTCATGAAGTTGCAGTAGGTCCTGTGCATGCCGGAGTTATCGAACCGGGCCATTTCCGTTTTATGTGCCGCGGCGAAAAAATCGACCATCTGGAAATCCAGCTCGGTTATCAGCACCGCGGCGTGGAAAAATTGATGTGTCAGGGCAACATCAACTCAAAACGCGTTCTCGCTGAAAGTATCTGCAGCGACAGCGCAGTGATCAATTCATATCTGTACTTCAATATCCTTGAAAAAGCGTTCGGTATTACCGTTCCTGAACGCGGTGAAGCAATCCGCGTACTGGCATTGGAACTGGAAATTGCCGCATTGCATCTTTCAACTTTGAGCGGCATTGCCAATGATATCGGTTATGTCATGGGCGCGGCATTCGCCGGAGCAACCAGAACTTATGTAATCAATTCGCTCCAGAGCATCTGCGGCAACCGTTTCGGCCGCGGTCTGATGACATTGGGCGGCACTGCATTTGACATTGATGCAGAATTAAACAAAAAACTGATTGATACATTGACCATGGTTTATGAACGCGTCGAACATCTGAAAGCAACTATGATGGAATCTCCGGGAGTCCGCTCCAGACTGGAGCTTACCGGAACCGTCAGCAAAAAAGTTGCTGTTGAAACCGGTCTGACCGGCATCGCCGGACGCGCCTCCGGAGTTGAAAATGACTGCCGTAATTACATGGACAATCCTTTCTATTCAGGCAAAATCAGAAATCCTGAAATCTTGAAATACACCAGAGGTGATGTTTTCTCCCGCGCCTATTGCAGAGCAGAGGAAGCATTATCTTCATTGCATCTGGCGTTGGAAATTCTGTCACATATTCCGGAAGGAGATATTGTCAGTACTGCAAAAAATGGAAATTTCCGGGCAGACTCACTTGTTATTTCAATGGGGGAAGGACCGCGCGGCGAAGTCGTCCATATGGCAATAACCGGAGCCAATGAATCAATGCCGTTTGAACTTTATAAGGTAAAAGAGCCGTCTTTTATCAATTGGTTCGCATTGGCACTTTGTGTCCGTAATAATCAGATCAGCGATTTTCCGCTGTGCAACAAAAGTTTTGATCTTTCATATTCGGGGAATGACTTATGATCCAGTCTTTACGCTTATTTTTCAAACAGGGCCGTCAATATATCGGCAATCTTTTTACTGCTCAGGTTGATAAAAAATACCGCGGATTTCCGCAGTTCAAAGCAGATTTGTGCAGTCATTGCGGCAAATGCATTTCAACTTGTCCTGTCAAAGCAATCAGCAATGATCTGACTGTTGATATGGGCAAATGTCAGTTTTGCGGTGAATGTGTCAGAGTTTGCCCAAGTGGTGCGGCAAATTTCTGCAACTTTCATCACACCGGAACAACCGACCGCGAAAAACTCAAAGTTGCCGCCGGTACAACTCCGGAAGAGTATGAAAAAAACGCCGTTGAAATCCGCAAAGAAATCGTAAAAATTTTCGGCCGCTCACTCAAACTCCGCAGCGTTTCAGCCGGAGGTTGCAACGGATGTGAACTCGAACTCAATGCCACCGGCAATGTAAACTTTGACCTCGGCCGCTACGGTATTGACATTGCAGCCAGCCCGCGTCATGCCGACGGCATCATCATTTCAGGACCGATCAGCCGCAATATGGCATACGCATTGGAGGCAACATACGAGGCAGTTCCTGATCCCAAAATCATAATTCTGCTCGGATCATGTGCCATTTCCGGCGGTGTATTTGCAGATTCAGAAGAACTTGACCGCTCATTCCTTGATAAATACAAAGTCGATCTTTTCATCCCCGGCTGCCCCCCGCATCCGCTGACAATAGCTAATGCAGTTTTGAGCTTCATCAACCGTAAAAAATAATTTTTCCTCCAGAATTGCGATCCCCTTGGGATTACACGGCATCCGCCGTCGCCGAAGGCTATGGCATTATACGGCATAGCCGTAAGGCGTACGGCAGGGACAAGGCGGGCAAGGTGGGAGTTTTGAGAATTTTGAGAATTTTGGGAGATTGTTTGTGACTGCACTGCAGTCTTGCCGACAGATGCGCTGACGCGTGAAATGAGTGTAGTACATGAGTCCGGTCGGAACATCAGCTCCGCAGATTTTTGTTTGACTGCAGTGCAACCAGCTGCACTTTTTCTCAAAAATCTCAATATTTAGTACACCGCCTGAATTTATAGATTTGATATACAAAAAAAGCTCTGCCGTTTATGACAGAGCTTATAGTATTCGGGCGAAAGAGAGAAAATCTTTTTTCTTTATCTTGCTTTCTTTTTTCAAAAGAATACAAGGTAAACGGCTTTGTTTTACTTTCTTTCGAGAACTTCCCTTAAAAAAATCAGCGATAGCTGTTGATGAGGTCGCGGAGTTCTTTGGCGGCGATGCCGGCTTTTTCGGCAAAATCATCGCCTTTTGAAGCGTAAATGATACCGCGTGAAGAGTTGATTATAAGTCCGGTTTTATCAGCGGTTGCGCCGTTTTCGATAACTTTCTGGACATCACCGCCCTGAGCACCGACTCCGGGGACGAGGAAGGGGAGTTCAGGACAGAGAGTGCGGATTTTTTTCAATTCTTCGGGATAAGTTGCGCCAATGACGAGGGCGGCATTTTTGTTGTAGTTCCAGCGGTCGCGAACGAGCATGGCGACATGTTCATAAAGCATATATCCGTCGGCGACGAGGTTTTGCAGATCGCCTGAATTGGGATTTGAGGTGCGGCAGAGGATGATAACGCCTTTGTCTGCGTGGTCGAGGAACGGTTTGAGGGTATCGAATCCCATGTAGGGGTTGACGGTTACGGCATCTGCATGGTAGCGTTCAAAGGCTTCTTTTGCATACATTTCAGCGGTAGAACCGATATCGCCGCGTTTAACATCGAGGATGACGGGGATGTCGGGAGCAGTTTCAGCGAGGTAATCCATGGTCATTTTGAGGTCTTCGTCGCGATCCTGACCGGCGTAGTATGCTGCTTGCGGTTTATAGGCGCAAACATAATTTTTTGTGGCATCGATGATAGCTTTATTGAATTTGAAAAGAGGATTTTTTTCTGATTTTACGCATTCGGGAAGTTTGTTGAAATCGGGGTCAAGACCGACACAGACGAGAGAATTGTTTTTTGCCCATGCACGGGCGGTTTTTTCATAAAAATTCATGAACTGCTCCTTATTTTGTTACGGTTGAAAAATATATAATAAAATACATTCTTTTTTTGAAAAATCAATGGCAAATGATAAAAAACAAGTTATATTATGATGTAGATTGTATGAAAAAATTACAGTATTTTAAAAAACAGTAAAATATTACAAACAGGAGCAGGAATTATATGATGAATTTTAAATTTTTCAATGTTGCCCCGAAATTGCCTTCAGAACTGGAATTCCTCGAAAAACTTTCAAGCAATATATGGTGGTGCTGGCATCCCGCGGCAATAGAACTTTTTACCAAAATATCTCCGAATCTATGGAAAGCAGTTGAATTCAATGCCAAAGATTTTTTGAGCAAAGTTCCGCAGAAACGCTTTGAAGAACTTGCCAAAGATAAAGATTATTTGCGCCGTTTGAAAAATGTTCAGGCCGAATTTGAGGCTGATGTTCCCGCTGTTGAAGATGCTTCAAAGCGCAAAATTGCATATTTTTCAATGGAATACGGTATCCATGAGAGTATCCGTCTTTATTCCGGTGGTCTTGGAATCCTTTCCGGAGATCATCTGAAAGCCGCATCTGATCATAAACTTCCGATGGTTGCCGTCGGTCTGCTTTACAGACAGGGATATTTCCGCCAGTTTCTTGACCGTAACGGCTGGCAGATGGAGAGGTATCCGGAAAATGAACTGCATAATATGCCCATGTCACGCGCCAAAGATGCAAATGGCAATGAAATTGTAATCAGTGTCCGTTTGATCGACCGTGAGCTTTTTGCGGCAGTTTGGGTGTTGAATGTCGGCAATGTTCCGCTGGTGCTGCTGGATACCGGAGTACCCGAAAATCCGCCCGAATTCCGTGAAATCACATGGCGCTTGTATGGCGGTGATAAAGTTATGCGTCTGCACCAGGAGCTTCTGCTCGGTATCGGCGGATACAAAGCTCTTGTGGCTCTCGGTTATGATCCGGCAGTCTGTCATATGAATGAAGGCCATGCTGCATTTCTCTCGGTTGCCCGTATTGAACACCTCGTTTCCAAAGGATACAGTGCAGATGAAGCATTGGAAATCGTCTGGCGCACCAATATTTTCACAACACATACTCCGGTTCCTGCCGGCAATGAAGTTTTTGATATAAATCTGGTCCGCCCGTATCTTGAAGTCCTTGCCAAGCCGGCAATGCTTGATGTTGACCGTATTATCCGCTGGGGTATTCCGATCGGAGAGCGTGAACATGCTTCAGTTATGTCGATGACGGTGCTCGGTTTGCGGCTTGCAAATTTCAGCAATGGTGTGAGTAAACTTCACGGCGTTGTTGCCCGCGAGATGTGGAAACACCTTTGGCCCGGACGCTCCATTGATGAAATTCCGATCACCAGCATTACCAATGGTGTCCATATTCCGTCATGGATATCTGCGCGTCTGCGCAATTTGCTGGATCATTATCTGAGCGGAGTGTGGCTGCGCAATCCTGATAAAGACGCGCTTTTGAATGAGATAAATGCCGTTCCTGATGAGGATTTGTGGATGACGCATGAGGTCGCACGGCAGTCAATGATCCGCAAAACACGCGCTCTGCTGCAGAATAAATTTCAGTTTGAAACCAATAATGCCGATATCAATATCAAAAACGTACTTGATCCCGGTGTGCTTACTGTCGGTTTCGCCCGCCGTTTTGCAACTTACAAACGCGGAACATTGCTGCTCAAAAATAAAGAACGCCTGCTCAAGATACTGCGCGATACCAAATGTCCGGTGCAGTTTGTTTTTGCCGGCAAGGCGCATCCTGCCGATGACGGGGGCAAGCATCTCATACAGGACCTTATCAATTTTGCAAAAGCCGAAAATGTCCGCGACCGTTTTATTTTTGTTGAAGACTATGATATCACTCTTGCCCGTCATCTGGTGCAGGGCGTCGATGTCTGGCTGAATACCCCCCGCCGTCCCATGGAAGCGTCAGGTACAAGCGGTATGAAAGCCGCAGTCAACGGTGCTTTGAACTGCAGTATTCTCGACGGCTGGTGGGATGAAGCCTATGAACCCAATAACGGATGGGCGATCCCCGGCAACAGCAATTTTTCAAGCGAAGATGATATTGACAATTTTGAATCACAGTCGCTTTTCCATGTTCTTGAAAATGAGATGATTCCCTGTTTCTATG
>JAZSRU010000094.1:0-20463 GCA_045538635.1 Victivallaceae bacterium | reverse complement strand
CGGGGGTAGCAGGGGGGCGCAATCAGCCCCCTTGCAATAGAAAATCAGTCTGCGTTTAGTACAGAGCTAAATTTAATAGCAGATAATAAAGCGCTGTCAACGCCGCGAGCGGGGATGGACATCTCCCAAAATTCTCAAATATCCCAATTTTCCCGCCTCTTTTTTGTGGATTATTGTTTTTTTCTGCTTGAAAAAAAGATTTTCCGGATGTATATTTCTCTGTAATCACAGGAGGTACGGATATGGATGCTTTTTATTTTATATTTCTCATTATTATTCTTGTAAGTATTTTTCAACTGCACAACAAGCTTAACCGCATTGAAAAAAAGCTGCATGATTTCAATGTCAAACCGGAAAAAATGCCGGAAACACCGCATCATCTAAAAGCTGAACCGGCAAATATTACAGCTCCGCTCCCATACGATACGACTCAAAAAATTTCAAAACCGGAACAAAAATCCAATCCGGAAAATCAAAACTGGAAAAAATTCAAACGCTGGCTATGTTACGGGTCCGCCGGCAAAGATGTTTCAAATGAATATGCCGCCGCGACTACATGGCTGACACGACTTGGCATTATCATTCTCCTGTGTGCGGTAGGATTTTTTCTCAAATATTCCATTAAAAACAATCTTGTCAGTCCGACGGTGCGGATCATCTGCACATTTCTTGCCGGTATCGGGATGTTTACTGCGGGATTATACGGATTGCGCAAACGGTTTCACATTCTGGCAATCGGAATTCTTTCAGCAGGAGTAATCACTCTTTACATGGGGGCGTTTGCCGGATTCAAACTCTATTCGGTACTGCCGGTTGAAGCGGCTTTTGTTCTGATGGTGCTGACGACAATTGTTTCAATGCTCACCGCTGTCAAAAAAAATATTCTGCCGGTGGCTCTGACAGGCTGTACAGGAGCATATTTAACACCTGTAATGCTTTCAACTTCGAGCGGTAATCTGCCGTTTCTGCTGACATACATTGCAATTATTTCAGCCGGACTGCTGACAGCGGCTCGTGTTTACCGCTGGCGCAGTCTGGAAATCACTGCCTTCTGGATGAGTTTTATCCTGATTGCAGCAGGTTTGGCGCGGAATTATGACCAAAGCTCTCTTGTCTGTATCATCATGCTGTTTATCAACTTTATTATCTTCTCAAGCATACCTCTCATCCGCAAAAAAGATTCCGCAATCGGTCTGGAAGAATGTCTGCTGCCGGTCGGTTCATCCGCTTTTGCCCTGCTGCTCGGAGTGGCAATGACTGTTCAGTATGTGCCGTCAGAATATGAAAACATGGCAACCGCAATCTTTGCATTGCTGGTTACAGCGGTCAATCTGACAATTGGTATTATGCTGAAAAAACGCCGACCCGACGGAGTGAAACTGCTTCCGGCATTTCTGGCGAGTGCGGTTTTTTCACTGGCTCTGTCGATTCCGCTGGCAGTAATGACATCCGGAGTGATGGCATGCGGCTGGTCGTTGCTCGGTTTCGGGTTGGTACTGATTTACAAACACAGCAGATTCAAAACTCTGCTGATTTTGAGTAGTCTTACTTTTGCTGCAGCATTTCTTGCGGCTGTAAATTTCCCGTTTTTTGAATTTATTTATGACGGAATGAAAGAACGGTTTTTCCACGGCGGAGTTTTTGCTGCGGCATTGCTGGCATCAGGTTTCACACTCCGCCGTTCAAAAGAAAACAAACCGGCCCAACGGATGTGCAAAACATTTTTTGTATCAGGCGGTATTTCCATGCTTGTTTATACTTCTATTGAAGTTTTCCTGAATCTGAAGCAGAATGAAATCACATACGAATTCCGGCATGGAGGCTTGTCGGTGTGGTGGGCTGTTGCAGCAGTCGGTCTGCTGATCGCCGGAATACGGAAAAATTATAAAGTTCTGCGTGTATCAAGTATGTTGTTATTCATCGGATGTCTTTTCAAAGTATATGCGATTGACATTTCACAGTTAAATACATTACATAAAGTCATTGCATTTCTGATTATCGCGCTGTTATTTCTCGGCGGAGCGACCTGTTATATCATCTGCCGTAAACGCTTTCCGGAGGATACAAAATGAAAAAATTACTGCTGTTTTGCTTTTTGGTCTGCTGTGCAATTCTCACTGCCAAAGGAGTTTTGACAGAATACAGATTTGTCCGCAATATTTCAGCGGACAAAGCACCTGAATTTTATACATACATCACGCTTGACCGTGAATTTTACCGGCATCTCAACAATGATTACTCCAACTTGTTGATATTCAATGCTCAAAACAAATTCATTCCGTTTGCGGTCCGCGACCTGAAAGAAAAAAGAACTTTCGTTCAGGAAAAAATCAAACCCGGCAAAATCACTGCGTTTAATGTTGACCGGCAGGCAAACCGGGCGCATCTTACTTTAACTCTGGATAAAGAAACAACCGTCAATGCGCTCCGTTTCGATACTGATATTATGCGTTTTGACAAAAAAATATCTGTTGCATTTTACGATAAAAGCGGCAGAATCACACGCAAAGACAGCAATCTCGCGCTATATCAATATGACAGAATATTCGGCGCCCCCCTGCTCCGCTTCGGCAGTATCAAATGTGCCAAAATGGATATCATCATCGACAATTTCACCGAATCAAAAGAGGATCAATACATCTCCGAAACCGTCAGTACCAAAGACCGCACAACAACCCGCAGCACACGGAACATTGAATTCAAATTCAAAAAAATAACCCCGCTGGAACTGAAAAATATCGAAAATCCATCTGCACCATTCCAGTTTGAAATCAATCTCAATGAAATTTCAAGAAGCAACGCAAACGGCAAAACAAAAATTGAAATTGATTCTGCCCGCGTACCGCTTACAGAAATAATAATCAGCGCCGATGACAAATTTTATAACCGCCGCGCCATAATTGATTTCGTCGATGAAAACGGCAAAACAATAACTTCAACATACACCACAATCACTCAGAATATAAAATCACAGAAACTGTCCCGTTTGCGCGCGGCAAAATGTATCATCACGATCCAAAACGGTGATGATGCTCCGCTCAAAAATATTTCACTCAAATTCAAAACCGACCGCAAAATTCTGATTTTCGCTCCGGACGGCGCGACTGATCTCAAAATTTATTTCGGCGGCAATGTTCCCAAAAAGATTTACGACCTTGAAAAATATGCAGATTCTGTTCCTTTCGGCAAAGAAGAGATTTTCAAAGCCGGAAAAGTTGAAAAATCCCCATTCCATGTCCGGCAACCGATTTCAAAAATAATAAACACATACAGTTTGTGGACAGCTATCACTGCCGTAGGTATAATTCTGCTCATTACCATCATCAAACTGCTGAAATCCCCGACACAAAATACGGAGTTTGAAGACCAATGAAATTCATTTTCCTCTCCGACACTCATTTCGGCGGCAAAAATTTATCCGGTTATCAGCTTCAGCCGCGCTATGTTGAAAACGGTGAACAGCTTTTTGCCGCCCTCGCCCGTCTGGCGGCTAAAGAAAATATAGATTTCATCATCCACGGCGGCGACCTTACCGAAAACAGCACCGCCGACGAAATAACTTATGCTTCAAAACTTGCCGCCAGACATTTGCCGTTCCCAATGTATCTTGCGCTGGGAAATCACGATGTCATGACCTCAAACTGTGATGAATTATGGCTGAAATACGGCAATCGCTTTTTTCCGCAGAACACACTTGATACCACACTTTATTTTGAAAATATCCGTATTGACATTTTGAGTCTGTATCTCGGCAGAGAAAAAAGATATTGGGAGCGCGAAAAAGGTCAATTCCCGCATCTTGCCGATGAACATTGGACGCGTTTGCGCAGCGGTACGCAGAATCTGCCGCGCATCATCGTACTGCATTATCATGCCCGTCCTGCCATGCCGCAGGACACCGGACTGGAAAAGCCGATTATCATTCCTGAAAATAATTTCAGTGCCGCTGCCGATGAAATAATAGACGAATTCAAACCTGTCATGCTGCTTGGCGGCCATTGCCATTTGAATCTTTTTGATATGCTCGGCAATACGGCAGCATTTACAGCATCAGCATTTTGCGAAGCACCGTTTGAATGTAAAATCATCGAACTTGCAAATGATAAATTCTCTGTCAAAACCGTTCCGCTCGGCAATGATGCCGGATTCGATTATCTCTATTATTCTGAAAAATCTTATATCCAGAACCGTCCGGAAAAACGCAATTTTGAAATAAATTTTGAAAGGATTAAAATATGAAACTTACTTTTCTCGGCACCGGAGCAGCCGATTATAACTGGAACGATTACGGCGCAGATAACATTCTGGGCAGCACCATGACACTCCTCGGAGATGATATCCTGCTGGATTGCGGTCCCACCGCTACGCGTTCAATGCACCGATTCAATGTCGATATCCGAAATATCCGCGCCATAGTCAATACCCACAGCCACAGCGACCATTTGAATATCGACGAAGTGCGCCGGATCGCAGACGGCAGAAAAATTGATTTCTACGGTTCGCGGCAAGCATGCAATCTTGTATCTGATTTCTGCAATGTTCACCCTTTGAATTTTGCCGGAAAATTTAAAATCGGCAAATTTTCTTTTCTCACTCTTCCTGCCAATCACGCAGTAACAAATCTCAAAGAGGAAACTTTCAATTACCTTATTTCTGACGGAGAAAAAAATATCCTTTATGCTCTCGATACAGCATGGATGCTGACCAAAACCCGTTTGCTCATCGGCAAAACTCATATTGATGCCATAATCCATGATGCCACCATGTCAGAACCTGATGACTGGAGAATTTTTGAACACAGTGATCCGGCAATGATCGCCTCTGTGCGCCGCGTACTCCTGAAAACAAATGTGATTGATGAAAATACCAGAGTTTATTTCAATCACCGTGCCAGAACACTCTGGCCGGCAGATCCGGCTGAACAGCAAAAAATAGCCGAACGCGAAAACGCAATTCTTGCCATTGACGGAGAAACTGTTTTTATATAACCCTGCGCCGCGCAGGCAGCTGAGTCAGAAGTATTGCAGCAAAAATAATTGCACAGCCGAGTGCTTCACGCGCAGTAAGGACTTCATGCAAAAACAGCCATCCGCCGATAATTCCAAAAACAGACTCCAGACTCATCAGCAAACTTGCCACCGTCGGATGCAGAACTTTCTGCGCCATCATCTGCAATGTAAATGCTATTGCCGATGACCCAACTCCGCAATATACCCAGAACGGCAGAGAGGCTGTTATTTTGTCTGCTATCCACGGCTCATTAAAACAAAGAGAGGCGCATCCGGCAACCACCGATGCGGTCATAAACTGCAGACATGACAAACGCACACAATCACATTTGGGCGCAAATCTGTCGATAGTCAGAATGTGAATCGAAAACATAACCGAACACAGAAAAAGAAACAGTTCACCTCTGCCGATATTGCCGATTCCACCGGTCAGAAAATATGTTCCAATCATCGCCAGCACAACAGCAACCCACAAAACCGGATTTGTTCTGCGCTTGAAAAATATCCCCGCAATCGGAACTATCAGAATATACAATGCAGTCAGAAATCCGGACTTGCCAGCCGAAACACTCTGCAATCCTATCTGCTGAAAAATACTTGCCATACTGATTGCCGTACCGCACAGAACTCCTCCTGTCAGCATGAATCTGCGTTCTTCAAATGTTTCCGCACGCCCCCAGAAAGAAAGTTTTTGTCCGGACACGATGTCAAATATCACTATCACTACACTCAATGCCGCCACTCCGACCATCGAACGCAGCATAACAAAAAGCATCGGTCCGACAAATTTCATTCCACTGCTCTGTGCCGAAAAAGCAAATCCCCACAATATCGTTGCCGCAAGCATGGCAAATGTACCGTGAATCTTTTTCATAAAACAAATATTCCTTTGCTGATTTTTAAAGGCTCTGTACTGAAAATTGTCTGATTTTTTCAAAATTATCAGTCAATGTTTAATACAACATTTTTGAAACGGAAATATAGCACAGATTATTATTTTTTCAAGAAAAACACTTTTGTATTGTTGTCTTTCTCCGGAAAAGGATTATATTACGGATATGAAAAAATATGAATGTCGTCCACAATGCGGAGCCTGCTGTATTGCTCCGTCTATTTCCTCTCCGATACCCGGAATGCCGCATGGCAAACCGGCAGGTATCCCGTGCATAAATCTCGATAAAAATATGCGGTGCAGGATTTTCAATTCTCCCGACCGTCCAAAAGTTTGCAGTTCTCTGCAGCCGTCAGAAGAAATGTGCGGCAGCTGCCGTGAAGATGCCATTGCATACCTGACTCAGCTTGAGGAGCTGACAAAATAACTGCAATTCAAATCATCTGCCGAGCGTTTTACGCAGCTGTTTCGGAGTCATACTGCATTGAGTTTGAATAAATTTGTGCAAATGAGTAACATTTTTCATGCCGGCAAGATCGGCGATTTCTTTCATATTAAGAGTATGATCGACCATAAGTTCGCGTATTTTTGCCAAACGCAGTCCGGCACGGTATTCTGAAATATTGATTTGATAAAATTCTTTGAACAGCCGCCTCAAATGCCCCTCGCTGCAATTCATTTCTGCGGCAAAATCTGCAACTGTCATTTCAAAATTCAAATCTTTATCAATCATCCGTTTCAAATTCGATACCGTATCAGAAACGGACCGGGAAACATCACTTTCTGACTTTTCAACAAACTCCGCCAATACCGCACTCATCAGCATTTCAGCGGCAATTCTGTCTTTGGCAAGCGGAGATTTTGCAAATTTTTCCGCGCATTCAAAAAGATTGAAAATATGCTCCATGCGTTCATTCTCAATCTGCAATGCCATCGGAAGTTCAAAAACTCCATCCGGACACCGGAGAATATTTTTCATTTTTCCATGCTTATATGCCAATCCTGCAACTTCACACGCAGAAGAAAAATTGAACCTTTTTTCATTCATTTTAAAATCCACTCCCGTTCCCTTCGGCAGCAGCAGCAAAGTACCATTCTGCACATCAAACGAATTTTCACCGTCAGGAGCAGTAACCCTCATATATTCCACCCCCGATACAATAAAACAGATATATGTACCGGCAAATATCTGAGAGTATTGCTGTGCATTAGTGTAACGCAGCAGATTTTTTATCTTTATATTCATGACAAAATATTCGATTTTTATAATTTTTGTTTATTTTTATAAATCTTATTTAAGATAATTCATATTTTCACATTTGCAAATTATAATTTAAGGATATTTATTAGTAGCAGACAAAAAAGGAGTCCTTATGGATAAAATTTTCAATACCGACAAAAGAATTCGCCTCGGTATCCTCGGTCTCGGACGCGGCGGAGTCTTCGTCAAGGCAGCAAATGCACTAAATATTGACGTCGTCGCAGGCTGCGACCTCAATGCTGATCTGCGGGAAAAATTCCGTACCTCATGCCCTGACGCCATGATCACTGATGACGATAATGAATTTTTCAATTTCAAAGATATGGATGCCGTCCTCATCGCAACATATTTTACTTCTCATGCAGAACACACCATCCGCGCATTGGAAAAAGGATTGCATGTAATGTGCGAAGTAACATCTTTTTTCACCCCCGCAGAAGGTGTCCGCGTAGTCGAAGCTGTTGAAAAATCCGGCAAAGTTTACAACCTGCTGGAAAATTATCCGTTTACCAAAGAAAATATGTTCCTGAAAAAACTCTGGGATGAAGGTCTTTTCGGCGAGTTTCAATATGGTGAATTTGAATATCTGCACGACTGCCGTACTCTCTGCTACTGCTACAATGCCGCAGGTTCACCACCTGTTGAACCGGGATATCAGGCTCATTCATGGCGCGCCCACCTCGACTTTCATTATTACGCCACCCATTCTCTCGGTCCGCTGATGAAAATAACCGGATTGCGCCCCGAAAAAATAACCGCCCTCCCCGAAAAAGTAGCCCTCCCCGGTTTTCTCCCCGGCAGCGGCATGGCAAAACCATGCCCTTCCCTAATCCAGATGAGCAACGGAGGTCTGATGCGTAATCTCACCGGCGCAACAACCGGCAATTATCACATGGGTAAACGCATCTGGGGTACACGCGCCTCTGCAGAATCTCTTGAAGGCGATCTGAAAATCCGCATCGGTGCAACCGGGTCCGGCACTCCTTTGCAAATCACTCCCGAATGGCCGGAACTCGGAGAATATGCCGATGCTCACGGTCATGGCGGAGGAGATTTCTGGGAACTCTATTATTTTGCCCGTGAAATTCTTTTCGGCACCCCCGCTCCATGGGATATTTACCATGCCGCAGATGTAACTCTATCCGGCATTATGGCGGTCCGCAGTCATGAAAACGGCGGGCAAGTCATGGAAATCCCCGATTTCCGCGATAAATCTGTACGCGACAAATACCGCAATGACAATTTCCGCATGACGCTCCCGTTTGAACCGGATAAAATCTTCCCGGATGGGCATGACAAAGCTGAAACTTCAAAATTCAATCAGCTCATGCGTGATCTCCTGAAAAATGCAACCAATCTGCGGTGCGCCATTGACGGAGCCAAATTGTATTCTTCGCTCACCAATGACCAAGACAGACTTGAAGTCGCCAAACTGCTCAATCTCGCAATCAGTGAACTGCCCGAAACCGGAAAATATTTTGCAGAGGCGGAAAAACTGGCCGGGCTCTATCCTGATTCTCCCGCCGCATACGCTCTCCATGGTGCAATGTCGCTGATTGCCGATGATCTTACAGAAAATATCGAAACTGAACTCAAATCTTCTCTTGCAAAAACTCTTGAAAAATAAAGGATACTTATCATGCCGCAACTCAAAATGATTTTCAATGCCATCGAAAACAAAGTCCCCGAACTCACCATTGCTGACGGTTACTCGCTCCGTACCGTTCAGGACAGCGAACTTGCTCAATACAACGAATTGAGAAAATCCGTCGGCTTCGGCGAATGGGATATGGAATATCTGCAGAAATACCGTAACAAGGTTCTCAATGACAGCATCTTTGTCATCGTTGAAAAATCAAGCGGCAAATTTTGTGCCGCTGCCAGCGCAGAAACAACCGATATGCCCGAATACCCCGAACTCGGAGTACTCGGCTGGGTCATGACTCATCCGGATCACCGCGGACACCACCTCGGCAAAAGCGTCAGCGTGGCGGCAATGAATAAACTCTATCAACAGGGCTACCGTGCATTCTCTCTGCTCACCGATGACTTCCGGCTCGCCGCAGTCAAAACTTACCTGAATCTCAAATGGCAGCCGTGGCTTTATCTTGAAGATATGCCCGGACGCTGGCAGGCTCTGGCAGAGAAATTTGAACGCAGTTTTGAATCATTGAAAACCCTGCCCGAAAAAATTGATTTTCCTCCGATACAATCTTGATTTTTCTGCTATCGGTGTTAAATTATTCTGTATGTCACAAATACAGAAAGGAATCAAATGAAAAATTCTACCTTATCTTTTCTGGCGGCGGGTGCATTGTGCCTTGCTTCCGGATGTCAAGTTGCAACTAATAAAAGTATCGAAAGTTCTGTTAAAATGAAAAAAACTCCGTTCAAAATCTCCAATGTTTCGTATTCCGCAAACAAAATCACCAAAACAATGTATATCCCGTATCTTGCTGATGATTTTCAATTCGGAACCGGCATGACCGATCCAATCTGGAAAAAGGCTTTCCGCGCAACAGATTTTGAACCGTACAAAAAGAAAACTCTCGACAAAGGTTCTGAATTTTCCGTATTCCGCACCAGAGATCATATCGTACTCGGATTCTTCTTTTACGAAGACAAAGAAAATATCAAAATGCAGCCGTCAGTCAACAGCAGCTGCTGGTCAGGCGATCTCGCAGAACTGCACTTCGGCGCCATGGAACCCGATCCCTGGCTGCTCCAGCTCGCAGTCGGTGTGCGCGGCAACCGTTTCGACAGCACCGGCAACTACAACAGCTGGAAATCAAAAGTATTCGTCAACGACAAAGGCTGGGGCGCAGAACTCATGTTTGATAATTCAATGTTCAAATTATGCGAAGGCGGTTTCCGTTTCAACCTCTGCCGTCAGGCATCCAACCGGAAGGAATTTTCAACATGGAGCAAACTTATCATGCGCTTCCATGAAGTCGAAAACTTCGGCGAACTCATCACTGTGGATTACCCCACCGCATTCAGAATGCGTTTCGGCATCGATGCCGGTGAAAATATGAGCCGCGATGAATTTGAAAAACTTTCAGCAAAATACCAGATCCACGCAACCAAAGTCATTCACGGACCCTACCTCTCATGCATCGGCAATGACAATGTTTCAATCGCATGGGGAACTGCGGGCAAAGTTCCGTCTTTTGTCAAATACCGTGAAAAAGGTTCTGCGGATGCTCCCAAAGCCGCCGTTTCAGGCAAAGCTCATGCCATCCTCGGCCATAATACTGAACATTTTGTCAAAATCGACGGTCTGACTCCCGGCAAAGAATATGAATATGAAATTTTTGTCATGGCTCCCGTTACACTCAAACCGGTCAGCACCGGAGTCAAACGCTGTTTCCGTCTGCCCGAAGCAAATAATGTCAATTTCTCTTTCATTGCCACCAACGATATCCACTCTGATGTGAAATTCCTCTCTGCCGCCTGCAAAACTCCGGCAGCAAAAAAAGCAGCTTTTCATATCGTTATCGGCGACCTGCTGAGCCATGCGGCAGGTCCTGGTGCGCTTTACAGCGGCATTGTCGATCCGATGGTCGCAGAGGAACACAAACAGCCCTATGACCGCCCATTGCTTTTTGCCCGCGGCAACCATGAGGAATGGGGTGCTTATGCATCAGATTACTTCAAACTTTTCAAACAGGCAAACGGCAAAACTTATTACAGCTTCAATTACGGCAATGTCTGTTTCATCGTTCTTGATACCGGCAATGATTTCATCGATCCCAAAGGAAACCTGTTCTATTCAACCAAAGATATGCTGGCTGAACAGAAAGCTTTTCTCAAAGAACTTGCCGCAAGCGATGAATATAAAAATGCCAAATACCGCATCGTTTTCCAGCACATTCCGCCGCTGTCAAAACGCTGGGATTTTTACGCACAGTTCCACGATCTGCTCTCTCCGCTCGTCGATTCCGGAATCGGCCCCGATGCTGTTATCTGCGGACATTTGCACCAATATATCCGTCAGGATGCAAATGCTGAAAAATTCGATGAGAAATCAAGCGCTTCATGGCTCAAAGCCAAAAAACCACTTACTGTTATTCCGTACCACATGATCGTCAACAGCACAAATGCCGTGCTTGAAGGTACTGTTTCTCCTGAAAAACTCGAAATCCGCATTTGGGAGCCGGTCAAAGGCGGCAAAGATCAAAAACTGTTCGATACTATTTCTATCAAAGCAAAAAAATAACTGTTTTTATCATAAACTGATTTTTATTACATGGGAGTTGGCTGTACTCTGATTCAATTCAAAGTATATGCCGCTCCACAAAAAAAATCACATATTCCGGAATTACCGGTTGAAAAATTCTTGACAAATCACTTTTGACATGCTATCATAAATAAGGACATTCAAAACTTGAGAGATTTGTTTATGCAGAAATATTCCGATACAAAATCAGATCTCCGGTATCTCAAACCGATACCGGAAAATGTTTCTGTATATGAATTCCATTCCAACAACCGCTGTGCAGCAGCAATCCCGCAATATCCTTCTGACTTGTGAGTTTTATATCGTTTCAAATCACAAAATAATTAAAAAGAACAATATAAAATTTATTACAGAAAGCAGGAAATATCATGGCTTATTTAATCGAATCTGAAGCAGCAAACCGTATCGCTCAGGTACGCGAAATCCTCAATGCACGCAACCTCGACCTCGCATTGATTTATTATGATGAATTCAATATTGGAAACGGCTGGTATCTGACCGGATGGTGTCCGCAATTTGAAAGCGGAGCAGTATTGATCCCCCGCAATGGTGAACCGATGCTTCTCGGCGGACCCGAAAGTGAACCTTTTGCAAAACAGGACAGCGCAATCAAAAACACCCGCAATTTTCCCGTTTTCATGGTTCCTGATGAAGAATATCCCAACGCAACGATTATAGATTTCCCCGCGCTTTTCGCTGAACTCAATGCCAATTCAAACAAAATTTCCCGCATCGGTCTGGTTGGCGCCGGACGCATGCCGCTTGACTGTTACAACGGCATCGCCAAAGGTTTTGCCGGAGTTGAACTGGTCGATATCACCGATGATTTCCTGCGTCTGCGTTACTTCAAAAGCACATGGGAGGCAGAACAGATCGGCAAGGCTTTCGCTCTCGCTGATAAAGCTTGCAATGCAATGAAAAATGCCGTCAAAGTCGGTGCCAGTGAAATCGAAGTGGCTGCTGCCGGTGAATATGCCGCACGCAGCTGCGGTGCCAACAGTTTCGGCTTCTCCGCTATCGTCGGCAGCGGCAAACGCGCCAATGCCGTCGTTCCTACCGCAAGCAGCAAAAAACTGGCAGACGGAGAACTCGTCATGCTCGGACTTTCCCCCAAATGGCAGGGTTATGCCGGTGTTTTCGGTGATACTGTTACCGCAAATGGAGTTTACACTCCGCGCCAGAAAGACTGCATCAACCATTTGCGCGAAGTCTTCCGTCTGACCAAAGCCATGCTTCAAGTCGGCAAATCAGGCAGAGAAATCGATGTCCCCGGACGCGAATATTTTGCAAAACACGGTTTGCTGCCATATCTGGTCTGTCCTTTTGCCCATACCATAGGTCTGCAGGAGGCTGAAGCTCCGTTTTTCGGACCGAACAGCGATGATGTACTGGTTCCGGGTATGACTGTTTGCGTGGATGTAAGTTTCTTCGGACATCCTGAATTCAACGGTGCCCGCATTGAAACCGGCTACCTCATCACCGAACACGGCCCCGTTCCATTCAGTCCTGAACTGGATGCATTGCACACATCAGAACTTAAATAAAATTACTAAAATACTCAATATTAAATAACAAAATCAGGGGGCAGATTATCTGCCCCCTGATATTATATCTGTAAAATCAACTTTTATGCTGCTTTTTACAAGTAATAAAAAATTATGCAAAGAAAAACAACATAAGCGGAATTGACCCCAGAGACAATAAGGTTGTTATTACTATGGCCGCTCCGGCAAAATCCTCCGCGCCTCCATATTCTCTGGCAAACACAACTGAACTTGAAGCCGCCGGCATCAATGCAACAATCATTAAAACTTCCACCATATCCTGCGATATTGAAAAGTTTTTCAGAATAAAAAATTTCAACAAGCTGATAATGATAACAGGAATCACTATCAAACGGATAACAGAAAGATATATGATATCAAACTTATGCTCAAACATTTTACCGGCACATCGATACAATGCACCGCCGATAATAATCAGCATCATAGGTACTGCCATATTGCCGAGCTTCACAGATACACTTTTCAATAATGCCGGTATCGGTGTCGGAGAAAACAGCCATATCAACGCAATCACAACAGTGACAACATTGACAGAATACATGACCTGTAAAACTTTTTTAAACTTGATTTCTCCTTGAAATGCAATGATCCCAACTGTCCACAATCCGACAGTCGAACCAACATTCATGATCAGCAGCAAAGCCACATGACGCGAATCAGGATATATATTTTCCAGCACAATAATCGGCAGAAAAACATAATTATTCACCGCACACAAATGATGAAATGTTCCCAATCGCTCTTTTGTCTTGCATCTTATGCCGTATTTAAAACACCAACCAAGAAAAAAACTGAAAAACATCAACAGAAATCCGGCAACAGGCATAATCCAGAGTTCGCTGAAATCCTCTTTTTTAAACTGTGATGTAATCGTGGCAAAAGTCAGAAACGGGAAGAATACGTCCAAAACCACTTTTGACAATGATTTGGACGCTTCTTCAGTCAACCATTTGCGGTGAAAAAGCCATGCTCCTATTCCGAACATTATAAATGTTTCAAGAATGGCGAGAAAAACTTTGAACATCATTTTTTCTTTGCCCACGAATCTTTCAAACTGACTGTACGGTTGAATACCAGTTTGTCAGCAGTTGAATCAGGATCACAGCAGAAATATCCGACACGCTCAAACTGCACACGGTCGCCCGGTTTCGCATTTGCCAGAGCGGGTTCGATAAGGCATTTGCCGATAATTTCTGAATCAGGATTCATTTGGGTCAGGAAATCTTCATCGCCCATTCCGGGCTGCTCAACAGTGAACAGACGGTCATACAAACGGACTTCAGCTTCGACACAATGTCTGGCGGAAACCCAGTGGATTGTGCCTTTGACCTTGCGTCCGTCGGGAGCATTGCCGCCGCGGGTTTCAGGGTCATAAGTACATTTGAGTTCAATAACTTCGCCGTTTTCGTCGGTAACATAATCTTCACATTTGATGAAGTAACCGTAACGCAGACGGACCTCTTTGCCGGGAGAAAGGCGGAAATAACCTTTCGGAGGCTCGATCATGAAGTCATTTTTGTCAATGTAAAGTTCTTTGGCAAACGGGATTTTGCGTGAACCAGCAGACGGGTCTTCAGGATTGTTGACTGCATCCAATTCATCACAGAAATCATCAGGCATATTGGTAATGGTAACTTTCAACGGATTCAACACACCGAGATAACGGGATGAAGTCTTGTTCAATTCCTCACGGATGGCATACTCAAAAAGTGCCACATCTGTAAGACCGTTGAACTTGGTAATCCCCAGCCCTTTGACAAAGTTGCGCAATGCGGATGCCGGAACTCCCCTGCGGCGCATACCGCAGACAGTAGGCATACGCGGGTCGTCCCAGTTGCGGACATGTTTTTCCTTGACCAGCTGCAGCAGTTTGCGTTTACTCATGACAGTATGAGAAAGATTCAAGCGCGAAAATTCATACTGATGCGGCGGATTCGGGAAGTCGAGATTATTGAGAACCCAATCGTACAGCGGACGATGGATTTCAAATTCAAGAGTGCAGAAAGAGTGTGTAACTCCTTCAAAAGCATCTTCCAGACAATGAGCAAAATCGTACATGGGATAAATGCACCATTTATTGCCCTGACGGAAGTGGTCAATACGGCGGATTCGATACAGAACAGGGTCGCGCATGTGAATATTGGGCGAAGTCATATCAATTCTGGCACGCAGAACTTTCGCACCATCCTCAAACTCCCCTGCCCGCATACGGCGGAAAAGATCAAGATTGTATTCAACTGAATTTGATCTGCCGGGAGGTTCAGTTCCGGGGCGTTCTGAATTGCCGCGGTATTCTTCAAATTCTTCCGGAGTGAGTTCGCAGACATAAGCAAGTTTTTTCTCAATCAGTTTTTCTGCGCACTGATACATCTGTTCAAAATAATCGCTGGCATAATACAGATGGGACGGATCAAAACCGAGCCACTTCACATCATCAATGATGGACTGAACATATTCCATATTTTCTTTGGTCGGATTGGTATCATCCATACGCAAATGGCAGATACCGCCAGTTTCCTCTGCGACTCCGAAGTCAAGACAGATTGCTTTGGCATGACCGATATGCAGATAGCCATTGGGTTCGGGAGGGAAACGGGTAACGATACCGTCGGGATATTTGTTTTCTGCAATATGTTTTGCGACAATTTCGCGAATAAAGTCAAGCGGCTTGTTTTCCGCTGTTTCAATTTTTTCTTCTGTACTCATTTTATGACCTGTATTATTTATTCAAAATTTCAATATCTTTGATAACAACATTTTCAACGGGAACATCCTGATGAAATCCGCGGTTTCCGGTTTTTACTTTACTCATAGCATCAATAACTTCGATACCATTGACGACTTTGCCGAAAACGCAATAGCCGTAATACATTGAATTGGGAGCCTTGAAATCCAGGAAATCATTATCACGGCTGTTAATGAAAAACTGACAGGTCGCACTGTGCGGATCGCTGGTACGAGCCATAGCGATAGTGCCTTTTTTATTTGAAATCTGATTATCGGCTTCGTTGCGGATTGGAGCTTTGGTTTCTTTCTGAACAAAATCTTCGGTAAAGCCTCCGCCCTGAACCATGAAATTATCAATAATGCGGTGGAAAATAGTGTTTTTGTAGAAGCCGTCATTCACATAGCCGATAAAGTTGGCAACTGTTTCCGGAGCTTCCTTTTCAAAAAGTTCGAGTTCAATGTCACCCATTGAAGTTTTCATCAATACATTCATTTTTCAAATCCTTATGTTAAAATTTTTTATATCTGAAAATTATAAAAATCAATTATTCTTCATCACCCTCAACTGTTCTGATTTTGACTCCCGCCTCTTTCAGCAATGCCGTAGATGTTTCATCTATCGAATAATGTTTATCGTAAACAACTTCTCTGATTCCGGCATTGATTATCATTTTGGCGCACATCAGACACGGACTGTATGTTGTATAAAGTGTTGCCCCTTTGACCGCAATTCCATGATAAGCCGCCTGAGTAATGGAGTTTTCCTCGGCGTGACTACACAGACATTCACCGAGATTATGACCGGACGGAGTATCATGATCAGAACAACGGGGACATCCGCCCTCATTGCAGTTGCGGATACCGCGCGGAGTTCCGTTATATCCGGTTGAAATTATACGCTGATCTTTGACCAGAACTGCAGCGACCTGCCGTCTGGAACAATTGCTGCGGCTGGCAACCACATGAGCAATATCCATAAAATAACGATCCCATGACGGGCGTTCTTTTTTTACCATTATTCACCTCCTACTGTAAGAGAACTGTTATCATCCAATTTGAACTGCAGAACAGTTATAAGCAAAAGCAAAAGCAATATCTGAATCACCATGATAACGGCAATTTTAAAATCACCCCACATCAAAGGAAACGCACCGAGGCCTATCAGCAATGCCAGAATATGCACCATCATAACCGCATATTTCCTGCTCAATCCCATTCTGACAAACCTGTGAGAAATGTGATTATGATCTCCGATCCAGAATGGCTTGCCCAATCTGTACCGGATTATACAGACCATCAATGTATCAAACAATGGCAGCGCCAGCACAAAAAACGGAACCAGTACCGGAAATTTGGTCAGCGACCCTTCAAAATGAAAATATGTAACACTCGCTGAAACAACTGCCGCAAAATATCCGATAAAATGACTGCCGCTGTCCCCCATAAAAATCGATGCAGGTGAATGATTGAATATCCAGAATCCCATCGTCACTCCGGTAAATAGAAACGCAAATCCACCGACCAGCATCTGTCCGTTCAACGCTGCAATCATGGCAAAAATCCCCATACCGATACAAACTGTCCCAACTGCCAATCCGTCCATATTGTCAAAGAAATTTATTGAATTCATCAACAGCATGAACCAGAAAACTGTTACGCAGACAGTAAATATTTCATTCGGGATAAATACACTTATCCGTACACCGCCAAGCAGTACTGCAACCAGTGCAATGATAAATTGTCCGCCGAATTTCCAATGTGCCTTCATCCCTTTTATATCATCAATCAAACCGAGGATCACACACATCATTCCTCCGGCGTAAATCCATGTAAAACGCACCGCTGCTCCGCTAAAATTGATTGCCAGCAACTTTTCAAAAACACCCGGCACCAGACACAAAACACAAAATCCGGCCGCCAAAGCAACAGAAAATCCCATAAACATCGCAAAACCGCCAAGCAAGGGCGTAGCTTTTTTATGACCTTTATGCATTTCATTTTTCGGTCTGTCCATTATGTCAAGTCTGACCGCCAGTTTCTTTGCCGCAGCAGTAAACACAACTGTCAGCAGCAATCCTGCGGCAAAAATTCCAGCATAACAAATATCAAGCATATCAATTTTCATGACTCAAGACTGCTTTCTTTTCTTCTCACATATTCAAATATCAAAATCGTTGCCGCCTGAGCCGCATTGAGCGACTCAAAATTTCCCGGCATCGGAATCTGCACATCAATAGAGTTGTCAAGATCGGAAACACCATGTCCTTCACTGCCTATGACAACCACACTTTTTTCAAAAATACCCTTCGCAACAAAACAACTCTGCCCCTTGCCGGGTTTGCTCAGACAGATATTTTTAAACCCCTGCCTGACCGCTTCATCACGCAAATCTGACAGCGTTTCAAAACAGCGCAGTTTCATCAGAAATTGCGCCGTCATCGCTGAACGGATAACCTTGTCGCTGTATGGGTCCACCGAACCTTTGGTGTACCACAATTCAGTCAAACCTGCCGCTTTGGCAGTGCGGCATATCGTTCCGAAATTACCCGGATCGCCGACTTTGTCCAATGCAAGCACAAAATCATCTTTATTCAATTCATCTGCTGACACTTCATCAGGAATTTTTGAAACAACAAGTATTCCCTGTGAATTCATCGTGCCTGA
This sequence comes from Victivallaceae bacterium, assembly GCA_045538635.1. Taxonomy (GTDB): domain Bacteria; phylum Verrucomicrobiota; class Lentisphaeria; order Victivallales; family Victivallaceae; genus RGIG5270. Next base: position 2,105 of record JAZSRU010000094.1, on the reverse strand, counting down.
AATCTTGCTGAAAACAGATTCAGGCACGATTCTCACATCTCCGCAAGCCCCTGTATTCTGCACAAGTTCTGCGGAATTTGCAACTGTAAAAAAAGCCATTTCAGGAACTGCCGCAAAATATTCAGAACAACTCCGTACCCCTTCAACAATGCAGTAAGGATATTTCTTTCTGCCATGTCTGGTGTAGAGAGATTGAATCAGAGAAATCTCTTTTTTGGTCAGCTCATCCATAGCTTGCCGCCTCAAAAATTAAATAAGTTCAGAAATTCTGATATTTGAAAGACCGGTGATGCCGGCAACCTTTTCGGCAAATTTTGCTTTGCGATCTTCATTTTCCATGCCGGCAAAACCGGTGGAGATAAAGAGATCTGCACCATCATCGTCCCAAGTACCTTCACAATAGAATTCACACTCCTCGATGAGATCAATAAATGCATCAAAGGCAGCTTTGTCATCAGCATCTGCCAATGTGGCATAAAACTCAAAACCAAGTTCAGTAAATTCACCTACGCCCAATTTTTTACGCAGTCTTTTTTTCATTTTATTTCTCCTTTTTTTCCGGCAATACTTCATCCCACGGCTTTTTCCATGAGTTTTTCGCTGAAGTAAAGCAGTTGAACACAATAATATGCCAAAGGGCGGCAAAACCGTCCTTCCATGTTATTTTTTTACCCTCCGCATAACGGCGGGGGTTGTATGAAATCGGTTCCTCCCAGATTCTCAAAGTCCTGCTCTTGGCAAGTTTGGCGGTCATCTCGACTTCGATACCGAAACGCTGTGAACCGAGTATGAGATTCTGGATAACTTCGCGTTTGAAACACTTGTAACAGGTTTCCATATCGGAAAGATGAATATCCGAGAAAACATTTGAAAGAAATGTCAGAAATTTATTGCCCATCTCATGCGCAAAAAATCTCACCAGCCCCGGAGATGCCATAAATCTTGAACCGTAAACAACATCAGCTTTGTCCTCAAGCAATGGACGGAGCAGTTTGGGATATTCACATGGATCATATTCAAAATCCGCATCCTGAATGACCACAAAATCACCTTTTGCCTCGGCAAAACCGCGAATGATCGCAGCTCCTTTGCCGCGGTTTCTGTCCTGATTGATCAAGCGGACACGCGGATTATCCGCAAAAACCTGCATTGCTTCAAAACTTTTATCCGTTGAGCCGTCATTTACAGCGATAAGTTCAAAAACTTCATCCTGTTTAAGCACGCGGTTGATTATCTCAACAATAGATTTCTCTTCATTGTAAACCGGCATTACCACCGAAAGACATCTGTTTTTTTCTGTCATACATTCCTCCCCAGTTCTTCAGAACGGATACATGCACCCTTGACAGCATCGACAACAACTTCACGGAATTTTCCGGCTTTCATAACTTCCAGAGCGCGCATAGTTGTTCCGCCCGGCGAAGTAACCTGATCCTTGAGTATTGACGGATGCAGTTTTGTTTCACGCAGCATAGCCGCCGCCCCCTCGCAGGTGGCAATCGCCATCTCCAGCGCAAGTTCGCGCGGCAGACCGCAGCAGCCGCCGCCGTCGCTCATGGCATCGACCATTTCAAAAATATAAGCAGGTCCGCTGCCGGACAATGCAGTAACAGCATCCATAAGTTTTTCCGGCAGATTAAAAGATATTCCGACTGAATTCAAAACACTTGCCACAAATGCCAGTTCATCTTCTGTGGTATCTTCGCTTCCGGCATACGCGGCACATCCTTTGCCGACGAGTGCGGGAGTATTGGGCATGACACGGACAATGTGTCTGCTGCCGGTAAGTTCTGCAAGTTTGGCAATGGAAACACCGGCGGCAATCGAAACAATAAACTTGTCCGAAAGTCTGCCGTCAAGTTTGCCTACAGCTCCGGCGAGAAATTGCGGTTTGACCGCGATAAAAATCACCTCCGCATCATCAATAAGCGCAGCAATATCGTCCCAGTAACAATCAATATTTGTCGCCTCTTTGAATTTTACTGCCGCCTGCTCCAGAATATCAAAAGCTTTGATATTTTCTCTCTCAAAACCGCAGTTGACCATCCCAGACGCAATCGCGGTAGCCATGCGCCCTGCTCCGATAAATAATACTTTTTTCATTT
>JAZSRU010000057.1:0-3491 GCA_045538635.1 Victivallaceae bacterium | reverse complement strand
GAGCCAAGGAGTTGGGTTGCCAATTTGTCTTCCTAAGACCGCTTGGCCTCCGACTTTGTGCCGGAGTAAGTTTTTCTTCTAAAGTTGGAATGATTTTCTTCGGCTGCGGCTGTTTTGCCGGCTGGGTATCTTGCTTGGATGACCACTTTTTTTTCTGTGGGGGTTTGGACTGTTGTGTATTTTTCTGCTGCCGTTGTTTTCTCTTTTCTTCCCGTTCACGTCTTCTGCGTTCCCGGCGTTCTTTGCTGTTTTCTTTTTTCGGAGCGGCAGAAACTTCATACGGCACGGAAATAACAAATCCCAACAACAGAAGAACAAATAAAAATCGCTTCAACATCTTTATCCCCACTGAATTTCACATAATGAATGTTTTATGTTATGATTAGTAATATAACATAAAATATACTGATTTCAAACATAAGCCGCTACTTCAGCTGTTTTTCGGGGCATTTTGCGTTTGTTTCGGAGAAAAAGTCCTTTTGATTAAGCAGAAAATTTTTCTCTGCTGCATAAAAAGGCAAAAACAGAGATATTTTCGCAGTTTAGCAAAGCGGTAACCATTTTTCATTAACTTGCAACCATTTTGAGCTTGGGAGAATTTTCCAATTTAAGCAAAAATGGTCGATCTTGAATGGCATTTATCTATTTGCAGAGCAAATAGATAAATGCCATTCAAGTTTTAAAAAAGTTCCAATACAAAAGTTAATCATAAAGATTTTTACTGATCTACCCGTATTGGGAACAGAGCCTTTCAAATTCACGAATGATTTTAAGTACCATCAGACATAAATCTAATACCGGACCATTTTCTGAACCTAAGATACGATTCCCTACCGAGGTCGTATCATTTTCAGAATTTCCCCATCTATAATAAGGAATAACATCAACTGCCGGATGCCAAATTACAGTATTTTATAATATGTAAAACAGTTGACGACTCGAACCATTGTTTAATCTCCTTTGCTTGCAATTTTACTATTTTGTCTTATATTAAGTTCATAGTTGGAAAGGTTGATTATGAGAAGGGTATTTCTGATTTTTTTACTTATTGCAGCAGTCATTTCTATTGCAGGATGCTGCTGTCCGGAAAAAACTCCGGAGCTTACTGTAATTGAGTTTGCTTCCAGTTGGGATTCAAATTATAATTTTGGAGGCAGGCCATATCTGGTTTTGCTCTGCAAGCAAGGTGAAAACTATTTTTTGCAGAGTCACATTCCCGATGATACTGGACAAAATCGCACTGTTTTTGCCCGTAATCTGGGCAAAAATGTATTGATTGCCTCTAACGGACTGACATTTGAAGATGGTCAAATGACCGTTGAATACCGCGACTGCAATGAAAAATGGCACAACGCCGGGGTTCCATTCGGGGATTTTTATGGAGATAAACACGTTTCGCAAGTGAAGTTTATTGAGGAATTGCCAAATGAACCAGTCAGTGATAAATATCGTCCTGCCGGAGTGCTTAAAAGAGAAGAACAGGCTCTTGAAACTTTTTTACCGACACTAAAAAAACATATCCGTAATAACGATGCGGATGCCATTTCAAAAATGCTCATCTATCCTATACGAGTGTCCAGTCCTGCAATCGGTGACATTTGGTTGGAAAAACGGCAGGAGTTTTTGAAATATTATCCGCAGATTTTTACCGAAGCTGTAAAAAGAGAGATGCTGAAATTGCAGAATAAAGATATACTCTGTAATTATCAAGGGCTTATGATCAATCGGGGTATGTGGTTTCATCTTGGCAACGACGGTAAAGCATATTTTTATGCGCTGTTTATTTTTTAATCATAGCTTCTGCGAGTTGTGACAATTCAATCGCAGCATCCCGCCTGCGAATAGCCACTCCGCGTGTGTTTCTATTGTTGATGTTACTGTTAAAATCTCTTGAATCCAGTAGTTCCAATGCCGCTCGTCGGTAATCTTCTGCTTTAACTGCTTTTATAAAATTTTTATATTTAGCCAACTGATTGCCTCCTGCATTAAAAGATAAATCCACGCATATCGCTTTTACCAAATCAGGCATTTTTTGCCACATTGTATTATCAATGGCATAATCGTTCCATAACCTATAAACATTACCCCGGGAATCTTTTTGTAGCATCCATTTGCCTTTTGCCAATACTTGTTGTACATCTTTAGAAGCAATTTCAAGAGATTTAATAAATAATTGCTGTATTTGTTTTTCTGATAATTTTATTTGCCCTAACTGCTGATTTAATATTCTTTGCTCATCTGATGTTAACCGATTGAATTTTCTTAATAAAACTGCAGTATTTTGTGAAATTGCTTTCTGATGCAGTAATTCTTTAATAATATGCTCTGAAGTCATATTAGCCCCAACGCCTACTGTAGGAATACCTTTGCCATCCAAATAAGGAGAAGCAGATTTGCCTTCTCTGAATGCAATATTATAATACAATGCTGCAGTATAGCCATTATTCTTTATAACACTGGACAGTTTGTATTGAGGTGCACTATGAGGATTATTATCTATTTGTTTACCATATTTGCTCTCAAGCTTCCGGCGATTGTCATTAAAATTTTTTCTTCCGATAAAATATTCTGTTTGAGTTGAAAATTTCCCAAGTGCAATATCAACCGGATCGTTTGTTTCTTTGGCACATTTACAATTGGGATGAGTTTGAGGAATTTTGTTTTCCGGAAATACTTTTCCGTCATATTGCGGGCAAATTTTACACTTCCCGTCACCCTGGTAAGTAAATTTATAATATTTTGTTTTTGAAGATTCATTTAATTTTGAAATAACGGTTTCCAAATTCATCTGTCGCTCCTTTTTAATAATTGCATGTAAAAAAATTGTTTTTCATATACAGCAATAAATGTCAACATAAAATCATTGAATTATTGGCAAAAAGGCAAAATCATACCATAGAACTGGCAAGGGCGGTAGGGAAGGACACTGCCTATGTAGCTCGAACAGTCAGATTGACATTGCTTGCCCCGGAAATCATTCATGCCATTTTGTATGTGACTTTGCAAAAGAGCATTTCAATGGAAATATTGCGGAAAAGCCATACATAAAGGTCGCCGACCTTTAAAACAAAGAGAATTTACGGAGATTTCTATTCAAACACACGCTTTTGAGAGCCTATGTCGTTCTCTATTGAGAGAACTGCTACTGGATAAGTTTGCCATAAAGCTGTGCCGCATTGCCCGGCTTCGGGTTGCTGTGCAACTCTTCCGGCTTCGTGTGACTACGCCGTGACAAGCCGCCGCGGCATCCTTCGCACGCTCCGTTGCACTCCGCTTATTTTTGCAAGCAAAAAAAATCTACGTATGGCAAGGCTGGCTTGTAAAAAGCATATGTGCGGATGAGATGCTGAGCCGTTCAGCCCTCCGTCGCCAAGGCTTTGGAGGACAAGGTGTTTTATAAAATTTTCTCAAATCTTCACATTTAACTTATTTATAATAAACATGTTGTATTATTGTGCTGTTTCGTTATTTGCTTTTGCACAGCAAAATAC